>JASCOJ010000011.1 GCA_029959645.1 Microbacteriaceae bacterium PS02332
GCCGGCGGGGCTCGGCGGCCCCGAGCCGGTGGGGGGAGGCCCGGCCGCCGACGTCGACCTCGACGTCGACGACGTGGAGGTCGACGTCGTCCCGGCGGAGTCCACGCTCCCCGGCGGCCCCGCGCTGCCCGAGTACGACGTCTCCGACGACGTGGACCCCGACACGGTGGAGACCGTCCCGTACGTCCGCGCCGAGCAGGAGCGCCGCCTCCGGGCCGCCGAGCGCGACCTCGGCCAGCTCGGCAAGGTGAACCCGCTCGCGCTCGAGGAGTTCCAGGCGCTCGAGCAGCGGCACGCGTTCCTCACCGAGCAGCTCGACGACCTGCAGAAGACCCGCGCGGACCTCCTCACGATCATCGAGGAGCTCGACGGCAAGATGCAGACCATCTTCGCGGCGGCGTTCGAGGACACCCGGGTGGCGTTCGACGAGGTGTTCCCGATCCTCTTCCCCGGCGGATCCGGGTCGCTCACGCTGACGAACCCGGACGACATGCTCACGACGGGCATCGACGTCCAGGTGAAGCCCGCGGGCAAGAAGATCGACCGGCTGACGCTGCTGTCCGGCGGCGAACGGTCCCTGGCCGCCGTGGCGCTGCTCGTGGCGATCTTCACGGCCCGGCCGAGCCCGTTCTACATCATGGACGAGGTCGAGGCGGCGCTCGACGACGCGAACCTCGGACGGCTGCTCACCGTGTTCGGCCGCCTGCAGGAGGCGTCGCAGCTCATCGTCATCACGCACCAGAAGCGCACGATGGAGATCGCGGACGCGCTGTACGGGGTGTCGATGCGCCAGGACGGCGTCTCGGCGGTCGTCGGGCAGCGGGTGCAGCGGCCGGAGCCGGTCGAGCCGGCCGTCGCGTAGCGACGAGACAGACGGGAGGCCCGCCACCAGCTGGTAGCGGGCCTCCCGTCGTGTCCGTGCGCCTACTTCGTGTCGGTCTCGACCTCGGCGGGGGCGTCACCGGCCGGGGTGAGGCCCCGCTCCTGGCGGCGCTTCGACACCACGAGGCTGGCGACGGTCGCGACGGTGATCGTCAGGAGGATGAACCCGAGCGAGAACCAGATCGGGATCTCCGGCGCCCACTCGACGTGCTGGCCGCCGTTGATGAACGGCACCTCGTTGACGTGCAGCGCGTGCAGCAGGAGCTTCACGCCGATGAAGCCGAGGATGACCGCCAGACCCTGGCCGAGGTAGATGAGGCGTTCGAGCAGCCCGGCGATGAGGAAGTACAGCTGGCGGAGACCGAGGAGCGAGAACGCGTTCGCGGTGAACACGATGAACGCGTCCTGGGTCAGCCCGAAGATCGCGGGGATCGAGTCGAGCGCGAACAGCACGTCCGTCAGGCCGATGGAGACCATGACGAGCAGCATCGGGGTGAAGAGGCGCTTGCCGTCCACCCGCGTGGTCATGCGGTCGCCGTCGAAGTGGTCCGAGGTCGGGATGACGCGGCGGAGGAGACGGATGAGCTTCGAGTCGCCCTCCTCGGCGCCGTGCTCGTCGCCGCCCTTGGCCTGCGACCACGCGAGCCAGAACAGCAGGAGGCCGAACAGGTAGAACACCCACGAGAAGTTCTCGATGATCGTCACACCGAGGGCGATGAAGACACCGCGGGCGACGAGGGCGATTGCGACACCGACGAGCAGGACCTTCTGCTGGAACTCCTTCGGCACCGCGAAGGTCGTCATGATGATGAGGAAGACGAAGAGGTTGTCGACGGACAACGCCTTCTCGGTCAACCAGCCGGCGAAGTACTCACCGCCGGCCTGTCCGCCGCCGAACACCCAGACGCCGACGCCGAAGAGGATCGCGAGCGCGATGTAGACGACCGACCAGAAGGCCGATTCGCGGATGTGCGGCACGTGCGGGGTGCGCACGTGCGAGAAGAAGTCGAACACCAACAGCGCCAGGATGCCGGCGATGGTGAGGAGCCACACGTACAGGGGGACGTCCATGGAGAACCCTCCAGGTCAGGGGCGCACCACATCGAAAGTGGGTACGCCGGTGCCTGAAGGTCTCTTCCGCCGCGGTCCCGATCCGGCAGAGCCGGGAGGGCCGCGACCGACGCCCCGGGTCCGGGTCGTTCCGGGCCGTACTGACGGGGTCGCCGAGAGGGAATACTCCCCTTCGCGGTTCCGATGCTAGCCGGAGGGGCACCCCCCTAAGCTGGGAACATGGCGAGTTCCTGGTCCCTGTCGTCCCGCCTCCGCGGTCTGTTCCAGCGGAGGACCATCGACGAGACGACCTGGGAGGACCTCGAGACCGCCCTGATCGGCGCCGACTTCGGCCCGGACATCTCCGAGGAGATCATCGAGGCACTGCGCGCGAGCGTCGAGCGGTACGGCACGACCGACCCCGCCGACCTGAACCGCATGCTCCGCGAGGTGCTCGAGGAGCGGCTGTCGAAGCTCGACACGACGCTGAAGCTCAGCGCGCGACCCGCGGTGGTGCTCGTCGTCGGGGTGAACGGGGTCGGCAAGACCACCACGATCGGCAAGTTCGCCAAGTTCCTCCGCACCTACGACCGCACCGTCCTCGTCGGTGCCGCCGACACCTTCCGCGCCGCAGCGGTCGAGCAGGTCGCGACCTGGGCCCAACGTGCCGGCGTCGACGTCGTCCGGCCGTCGCAGCCCGGGCAGGACCCGGCCTCGGTCGCGTACCAGACCGTGGAGAAGGCGATGCGCGACGGCACCGAGATCGTGGTGATCGACACCGCGGGCCGGCTGCACACGAAGGCCGGCCTCATGGACGAGCTCGGCAAGATCAAGCGCGTCGTCGAGAAGCAGACCGAGATCTCCGAGGTCCTCCTGGTCCTCGACGCCACCACGGGCCAGAACGGCCTCGCGCAGGCACAGGCGTTCATCGAGGGCGCCGGCGTCACCGGGCTCGTCATCACGAAGCTCGACGGCTCGGCAAAGGCCGGGTTCGTGCTCAGCGTGCAGGAGAAGACCGGCATCCCGATCAAGCTCATCGGCCAGGGCGAGGGCATCAACGACCTGACGGGCTTCACCCCGCACGTGTTCGTGCAGAACCTCGTCGGCTGATCCGAGTAGCGTCCGGGTCGACCGCCACCGTGGCCGTCACACCCCGACCGAACAGGAACACCCCATGCCCGCTCTGCTCATCATCGCGATCATCGTCGGCATCGTCCTGCTGATCACCGGCATCGTCAGCGCCGCCCTCAAGGTGCTGCTCTTCATCGGCATCGTGCTCATCGCCCTGGCGGTCATCGGCTGGATCGTCCGCCGTGTCCGCGGCGCGGGCTCGCGCGTCTGACACGCAGCACGACGACGGACGGGAGGCTCCCCACCAGCGGGTGGGGAGCCTCCCGTCCGTCGGCGCCAGTCCGACGATCGGGTGGCCGGAGTGCGGGCGCGGCCTGCGCGGTTCCGACTCGCGCTCCATGGCCGTCGATGCCATCGGCTGCAGGGCGTCCCCGCCGAGGACCGCGGCGTCGCCAGGACGCGTCAGCGCCGCTGGACCTCGGCGCGGAAGTACGCCTCGGCCCGTTCGCGGGCTTCGGCAGACGGGTTCTCCGGCGGGAGGTCGTCGAAGTGCCGTCCCCGGGCGAGTTCGTCGGCGACGAAGCGCTGCAGGATCGTCGGCGCGGTGCCGGTGCCGACCTCGCGGGTCCGCGCCTTCAGCTCGATGAGTTCCGTGGCGGCGTCCCGCACCGCCGCGTCGACGGATGACTCCGCCAGCAGGGTCGGCAGGTCCATCGGCGGGGTCGCGTGTCCGGGGTGGTCGTGGAGCCAGCGGAGTGCCGCGGCCGTCCGGAGAACGTAGAAGAACCGCTTGAGTGTGAGTCCGCGCTCCTGTTGCCGCTTCGCGACGTGCAGGTAGTGCCGACCGATCCGACCGCGGTCAGCGACCGCCGCCGCCAGGTCGAGGAGCCGGTCTCGGAAGCCCTCGTCACCCGAGTACACGACGGGGGAACGCAGCCACTCGGTGACGGTCGCATTGCCGTTGACCAGCAGGCGCACCGCCTTCGCGAGTTCCCAGCCGTTCACGTCGAAGACGGCGTCGAGCGGGGTCTCGACCACGTCGCGTGCCGGCCACAGCGCGAGGTGGTCCTCGACCGGGCGGACGAACAGGAAACGGCAGTCGTAGTCGCTGTCCGGCGACGGGAAGCCCCAGGCTCGGCTGCCGCTCTCGATCGCCCACGGGATCCGCACGCCGTGCTCCCGTTCGACGCCGCGGAGGCGCGCGTCGATCTCGGCGACCACCGCGGGGTCGAGGGAGTCAGGCACGTTCCGCACGGACCGACGGTACCGGGTGTGGCGGGACGGTCCAGCCGACGGCCGTGCCGGTCGGTGCCGCGCCTCCGGGGTCACGGCCGGTCGGCGGTAGGATGGTCGGATCATGGCGCAATTCGGATCGCTTTCTGATCGGCTCACCGAGACCTTCCGCAACCTGCGGAGCAAGGGGCGGCTGACCCCGTCCGACGTGGACGGCACCGTCCGCGAGATCCGCCGAGCCCTGCTCGACGCCGACGTCGCGCTCGAGGTCGTGAAGTCCTTCACCGCCTCCGTGCGCGAACGGGCGCTGTCGGACGAGGTCAACAAGGCCCTGAACCCGGCGCAGCAGGTCGTGCAGATCGTCAACGAGGAACTCGTCGGCATCCTCGGCGGCCAGCAGCGCCGCCTCGAGTTCGCGAAGCGCCCGCCGACGGTGATCATGCTCGCTGGCCTCCAGGGTGCGGGCAAGACGACCCTCGCGGGCAAGCTCGGCAAGTGGCTCAAGAAGGACGGCCACACCCCGATGCTCGTCGCGGCGGACCTCCAGCGTCCGAACGCCGTGCAGCAGCTTCAGGTCGTCGGCGAGCAGGCCGGCGTGCACGTCTTCGCCCCCGAGCCCGGCAACGGCGTCGGCGACCCGGTGAAGGTCGCCAAGAACGCGATCAAGGCCGCGGTCGACCAGCAGTACGACACCGTCATCGTGGACACCGCCGGCCGCCTCGGCGTCGACGCGGAACTGATGAAGCAGGCCGCGAACATCCGCAAGGCCGTCGACCCCGACGAGGTCCTCTTCGTCATCGACGCGATGATCGGTCAGGACGCCGTCACCACGGCCCGCGCGTTCCAGGAGGGCGTCGACTTCACCGGGGTCGTCCTGTCGAAGCTCGACGGTGACGCCCGCGGTGGTGCCGCCCTCTCGGTCGCCTCGATCACCGGTCGCCCGATCATGTTCGCGTCCACCGGCGAGACGCTCGACGACTTCGAGCCGTTCCACCCGGACCGCATGGCGAGCCGCATCCTCGACCTCGGCGACATCCTCTCCCTCATCGAGCAGGCGCAGGGTGCCTTCGACGAGGAGGAGGCGCGCAAGGTCGCGGAGAAGATCGCGACCGACAACTTCACGCTGAACGACTTCCTGCAGCAGATGCAGCAGCTCCGCAAGGCCGGCTCGATCAAGGGCATGCTCAGCATGCTCCCGGGCGCCAAGGGCATGCGCGAGGCGCTCGACAACTTCGACGAGCGTGAGATCGTCCGGACCGAGGCGATCATCCAGTCGATGACGCCGCAGGAGCGTGAGCTGCCGAAGCTCCTCAACGGCTCCCGCCGACTCCGCATCGCGCGGGGTTCCGGCTCGACCGTCACCGAGGTCAACGCCCTCGTGAACCGGTTCGAGCAGGCCGCGAAGATGATGAAGACCGTCGCCCGCGGTGGTGTGCCGCAGATGCCGGGCATGGGTCCGATCCCGGGCATGCACGGCGGCAAGAAGCAGCAGCCCCAGACGAAGAAGAAGAAGGTCGGCAACCCGGCGAAGCGTGCGGCGCTCGCCGCTGGTGCCCCGGCGGCCCCGCAGCAGGCGCCGAGCGGCGCGGGCCTCGGGCTCGGCATGGGCAAGGGCGGGAAGGCCCCCTCCGAGGAGGAGCTGGCCTCGCTGCAGAAGTTCCTCGGTCGCTGACGCGACCGCCTGACGGACGGGAGGCCCGGTACCAGCTGGTACCGGGCCTCCCGTCCGTTCCGTGACCGCGTCGAACGCTCGACGTCCGCGCCGAGGTCAGCGGCGCCGCCGGTCCCTCCGGTGCAGGGTGCCGCTCAGCTCGGCGTGCGCGCGGGACTGGTAGGCGAAGGACAGGAGCAGGAAGACGAGCGCCGGTACCGTGACGACGACCTGCGCACGCCCGGGGAACGCGGCGACGAGCGCGCAGAGCACCGTGACGAGCATGAGTGCCTCCCACCGGGCCATGATCGCGATCCCGTATCGCCGGACCGACCGGACGATCGGCCGGAGTCGGTGCGCCGTGGACCGGAAGAACCGGACCTGGGCGACGACGACGAGCGCCACCGCGAGTGCGTTGAGCCCGGACGCGACGATCGAACCGGTCCCCGGGCTGAGCACGCCGTGTTCCGGCGCCCAGCCGACGGCAGCCATCGTCCCCAGGACGGCGAACCCGAGCGGGAGCATCGACAGCGTACTGAGGTGGTCGACGGCGAGGAACAGCTGCCGGCGCTGCGCGATCGACGAGGGGTCCTCGGCGAGCAGGTCGACCAGGCGTGCGGCAGCATCCCCCGGGCGGCGGGCCGTGACTTGTGCCCGCGCGATCCCCGTCCGGGCCGCGATCGAGGTCGGGTCGATGCCGAGGGCTGTCCCGTAGGCCTCGAGCGCGTGTTGGACCTTGTTCGACGCCAGGAGCGCGTCGCCGAGGGCGACGTGCGCGCCGGGAGCGTCGGGTGCGAGGCGCACCGCGGTCTCCCCGGCGAGGACGGCCTCCCGGTACCGCTGGGTGGCGACCGCTGCGATCACCACCGTCGCGTGGACGTCCCAGTCGGTGGGAGCGAGGTGCACGGCCTCGGTCATGGCCTCCCACAGCGTCGCCCTGTCGCCCTGTCGGCCGGCGGCGAGCGCCAGGACCTGGAGGGCGCCCGCGGACTGTCCGTGCGCGAGTGCATGGCGGACGGTCGCCTCGGCGTCCTGGTCGCGGTCGAGCTGGAGGAGCGCCCGCGCGGCCAGCACGAGGACGTCGTGGTCGTCCGGCGAGCGGGTGAGCGGCCCCTGCAGCGCGCGGAGGGCGTCCTCGGGACGACCGGCATCGAGCAGCGCGTCGGCCGATGCGACGGCGGCGACGTCGGTCATCGCTTGCGCTTCTTGAGGTAGGCGCGGAGCTCTGCGTAGGTGCCGTCGTCCTCGCCGAAGGTCACCACGCTGCGGGCGGTCTCGAGCCAGGGGCCGGTCGAGGGGCGCAGTTCGCTGATCGCGGCGGTGAGGTCGGCCATGCCGATGAGCCGGGGAGTACCCGTCGCGACGCTGTCCATCAGCGCCCGCTCGGCGGCGACCTCGCACGAGTACGCGATGTCCGCGCCGGAGAAGCCCTCGGTCCGGGCGGCGAGCGCGGCGACGTCGATCCCCTCGACCGGCCGACGGCCCAGTTCGGAGCGGAAGACGGCCTGGCGCGCCGGGGCATCCGGTGGGAGGACGAGCACCGTGCGGTCGAGGCGACCCGGGCGTCGGAGGGCGGGGTCGACGTCCCAGGGCTGGTTCGTCGCCGCGAGGACGAACACCCCGTCGTTCCCGCCGTCCACACCGTCGAGTTCGGTGAGCAGCTGGTTGACCATGCCGCGGACGGAGGAGCTCCGCGTCTGGCTGCGCCGCTGGCCGAGGGCGTCGATCTCGTCGATGAACACGACGCAGGGTGCGGCGGCCCGGGCGGCCTCGAAGACGCCGCGGACGTTCTGTTCGCTCGCACCGAGGTACGGATCGAGGACGTCCGCGATGCCGACGCTGATGAACCGTGCGCCGAGTTCGCCCGCGACCGCGCGCGCGATGTACGTCTTGCCGCAGCCGGGCGGGCCGTAGAGGAGCAGGCCGCCGCGGAGGCTCTTGCCGTAGAGGGCGCGGAGCTCGGGGTTGGCGAGCGGTGCGAGGAACGACGCGTTGAGGCGGGCCTTGACGTGCTCCATCCCGCCCACGTCGGCGAAGGTCACGCTCGACGACTCGGGGGACCACACACTCGTCGGGTCGGTGTCCGGCGTGGCCCGGTCGTCGACGAACGCCCGCTCGGCGATGTGGTCGACCTGCTGTTCGGCGGCGTGCCAGTCGAAGTCCGGCGAGCCCTGCGGTGCCGCCGCAGGTCGGGCGGAGTCCGGGAGCGGGGCGGAGTCCGCAGCCGGTCCGGCGGACACGCTGGTCGGCACCGCGTCGGTCTCCGGCTCCGCGGGCGCACCCGTTCCCGGCCGCAGCGCCGCGAGCATGAGCGCCGCCGCCGAGGGGTCGGCCGGCGCCGACGCGAGTGCCGCGGCTGCCTCGGCGGTCGCCTCCGCGGTCCTCCCGGCGTCGAGCAGCAGCTGCCCGAGGTGTACCCGCAGCGCGACGTCGTCCGGGGCTGCCCGCACGGCGCGACGCAGCGCGTCGAGCAGCGGGTCCCGCTGCGGAGCGTCGTTCGGCGCGTCGTCGGTCATCGTGGTCCTCCGGGGTCGGGTTCGGATCCTGCGTGGGAACGGTCGGAGTGGGGCAGCGCGGCGCGCGAGGCGACGCCGAGGACGACCGCTCGGCGCCGCAGGGCACGCGGGTGCGTCGGGTCGACGGCGAGTGCGCGCTCGTCCGCGACCGCGGCGGTGTCGTACCGGCCGCTGGTAGCCAGGACGTCACCCATGGTGGTGACGACGTCTGGGGCGCCCGGTGCGGTGTCGTGGACCGCCGCGAGGTCGGCGAGCGCGAGCGCCTGCTCGAGGACGACCTCGCCGTCGGGCTGCGGCCGGGCGAGCCGCTGCAGTGCGTCGGCGGGGCGGTCGGCACCGCGCAACTCGCGGGTGGCGGTGAGCACTGCCGACGGGTTCACGGGTGCCCTCCGAACCGCGAGGTGCGGTCAGCCGACCGGACCGGGTCCGGTGCCGCAGCGCCCTGGCCCGCCGCGACGAGTCCGGTCGCGCCCGCGTGCGCCGACGCGTCGCTCACCGCGCGCCGCGTGACCGCAGGCCGCGCTTCCCCCCGCTCCATGCGAGAACGCTACCGCGGGCCGGTGGCTCGTACCGTCCCACGACCAGGGGACGTCCGGTCCCGGAGAACGCGACCAGGGGACGGCCGGCAGGCTCGGTGCGGACCTGCCACGAACCTCCCGGGAGGCGGGTGGTCGCGCCGTACGCGGCGGCGGGGCGAATCAGCTGGACGGGTCGCATCAGCTGGACGGGTCGGGCTCAGGGGCGGGGGAAGGAGCTGATGACGGTGCGGATCTGGACCGACGCCACGACGACGCCCGTCAGTACCAGGCACTGCGCGGCGAGGTCGCCTGCCGGCGGCAGGAACAGCCCGACGACGGCGACCAGGAGCGCGGTGCCGAGCGTCACCGCCGTGGCGGTCCAGCCCGGGACGGCGCGCCGGGCGAGCCTGATGAGCCAGCCGAGTCGCCGGCCCGTCCCCGCGACGAACCGCACGACGACCACCAGGGCGAGCACGAGTCCGAGGGCCGGGGCGGTTGCGGTGAGCCATCGGTCAGTGGAGTCCCGCACCTCGTCGAGGAGGGTGACACCGCCGTACACGGCCATCACGCCGAGCACCGTCCGGATGCGCGCGAGCGGGTTCACGAGGCTCACCATGAGGTTCCGCCGCGCCAGGGCGTTGTCGGGTTCGCTCGCGAGGAGCCGGGCGAAGGCCAGGGCGGATTCGCCCTCGTGGCCGTGTCGCAGGCGGGCGACCGCGAGGTTGTGCCGTCCACCGCGGTCCTCCGGCGCGAGTCGGAGTGCGCGCCGGTACGCGGCCTGTGCGTCGCGTCGGCGGCCGGACGCGGCCAGCAGGTCGGCGTGCCGTCGGTGCACGTACGGCTCCGTGGGCGCGAGGCGGACTGCCTCCTCGCTCGCCCGGAGGGCATCCGGCCGGGCCGCGGCATCGGACCAGAGCGCCTCGACGACGGCATGGTGCGCGCGCCAGGAGTCGGGGTCGGCTGCCACCGCACGGCGGGCCGCGTCGAGCGCTCCGGGGACGTCCCCGACGCGGAGCAGCACCGACGACAGGACGCGCACCCCGGTCGCGTCGTCCGGGTCGAGTGTCACGGCGCGGCGGGCTGCGAGCAGCGCGTCCTCAGCGCGGTCGAGCGCGAGGAACGCCAGCGCCCGGACGCGCTCGGCGGCGGCCGACTCGCCGTCCGCGGTGTCGCCCGCGGCGAGTCCCGCGAGGGCGTCGCCCGGACGGCCGGCGTCGACCAGTGCTGCCGCACGCAGGACCGTGTCCTCTGGTCCTCGTCCCGCCGCATCCCCCGCCACGGAGGAACTGTAGCGGGCGGCGCGACCGGTACGCGCCCCTCGGACGGGAGGGTCATCGGGCTCCGCCGTGCGCCTCCCGCTCCCGGGACGCGGTGCTCAGAGCGAGTCGCGGAGCTCCGCGACGAGGTGTCGGACGACCTCGCGGAGGTCGCCACCGTGCTCCTGGGCGACGACGAGTTGGCGCTGGTACGAGGCGCCGTGCTCGATGACCGTGTCGAGGTGGTGCAGTTCCTCCTGGCAGCCGAGACGGTCGGCGATCGGGTCGAGGCGCTGCACGAGGTCGTGCACCTCGTCCGTCACGAGACGCTCGTCACCGGCGACGTTCGTGATGATCTCCGCCTCCATGCCGTAGCGCGCCGCCCGCCACTTGTTCTCGCGGACGAACCAGGGCTGCATGGGCTGCAGGGTCTCGCCGGCGTCGAGGCGGTCGGAGGCCTCGGTGACGAGGCACTGGATGAGCGCCGTGACGGCACCGACCTCCTGCACGGTCGAGATGCCGTCGGAGACCCGGTTCTCGAGGGTGCCCCAGCGCGGCGACGGTCGGATGTCCCACTTGAGGTCGGCGACGCCGTCGATGACGCCGGTGTGGGTGAGGTCGCCGACGACCTCCTCGAAGTTCGCCCAGGCCCCGAGCTGCGGCGGGAGGCCGCCGGTGGGCAGCTGCTGGAACATCAGCGCGCGGTTCGAGGCGTACCCGGTGTCGGTGCCGGCCCAGAACGGGCTCGACGCGGTGAAGGCCTGCACGTGCGGGACGTAGGAGAGCAGGTGGCCGAGGACCGGCAGCGCTTTGTCGCGCGAATCGATACCGACGTGGACGTGGACACCCCAGATCAGCATCTGCCGGCCCCACCACCGCGTCCGGTCGATGAGCTCGGTGTAGTGCTCGCTGTCCGGCGTGATCTCCTGTTGGTCCCACACCGCGAAGGGGTGGGTGCCGGAGCACATGACCTGGGTGTCGAGGGCCTCGGCGGCGTCGGCGACCTCGCCGACGACGTGCGAGAGCTCCGCGGTGGCCGCCCCGACGGTGTCGTGGACGCCGGTCACGACCTCGACCGTGTTGGTGAGCAGCTCCTCGGTCACGCGGTCCGGGTCACCGAGTCGCTCCTGCACGGCGGCGATCACGGCGGGGGCGCGTGGAGCGAGGTCGCCCGTGCTCCGGTCGACCAGCGCGAGCTCCCACTCGACGCCGATGGTCGACGGTCGGGACTCGGTGAAACGGATGTCCATGGGGCCATCCTGCCCGTACCGTCCCGGACGGCGCACCTGGGACTCGCGGACGGTCCTGCGGTCCGCGGTGGTGTCGCCTAGTGTTCGTTCCGTGACCGCTGTCGTTCATCCCGTCCCCGCCGGGCTCCCCACCGTCGTGTCGCCCTG
This sequence comes from Microbacteriaceae bacterium PS02332, assembly GCA_029959645.1. Lineage (GTDB taxonomy): Bacteria > Actinomycetota > Actinomycetes > Actinomycetales > Microbacteriaceae > Curtobacterium. The sequence continues at coordinate 11,575 of JASCOJ010000011.1, forward strand.
GACGCTCGGCCCCCTGCGCCTGCCGAACCGCATCGTGATGGGCTCGATGCACACCGGGCTCGAACTGCTCGACGACGGCGGGGTCGCACTCGCCGCGTTCTACCGGGAGCGTGCCGCCGGGGGAGCGGCGTGCATCGTCACGGGAGGCATCGCGGTCAGCGACGAAGCGCGAGGCGGACCGGACTTCGCGGTGTTCGGCGTGGGCGGCACCGACGAACGGTTCCGGGTCGCGGTCGACGCCGTGCACGAGGAGGGCGGCACGGTGCTCGCGCAGCTGTTCCACGCGGGCCGGTACGCGCTCGTCGGCGGACTCGTCGACCGGCACGGCGCTCCGCAGCGGGCCGTGGCGCCCTCTGCCCTGCCGTGGGCCGCTGCCCGTGGCGTCGTGCCCGAGGAACTCACGGCGACAGAGGTCGAGCGCACGGTCGCCGACTTCGCCGCCGCAGCCCGGACGGCGCGGGACATCGGCTTCGACGGGGTCGAGGTGATGGCGTCGGAGGGCTACCTGATCAACCAGTTCGCGTCGCCGCTGACGAACCTGCGCGAGGACGCATGGGGTGGCACACCCGAGCGACGCCGACGGTTCGCGGTCGAGGTCGTGCGGGCGGTCCGGGCGGCGGTGCCCGACCTGGCGGTGACGATCCGGTTGTCCGGCGCCGACCTGATGCCCGGCTCGAGCACCGACGAGGACGTGGACGCGCTCGTGCGGGACCTCCTGCCACTCGGTCTCGACGCGGTGTCGGTGGGCATCGGCTGGCACGAGTCCCGGACGCCGACGATCCAGGCCGCGGTGCCGCACGGTGCGTGGATCCCGACCGTGACGCGCATCGCCGACGTGGTGCGCGCCTCCGACCGCCCCGAGGTCCGTGTGATCGCCTCGAACCGGATGACCGACCTGCGGGACGCCGAGGCCGTGCTCGCCGACGGCCGCATCGACGCCGTGGCGATGGCGAGGCCGTTCCTCGCCGACGCGACGCTCGTCGAGCGCTCGCTCGCCGGCCGGTTCGACCTCGTCACCACCTGCATCGGCTGCAACCAGGCGTGTCTCGACCGGTCGATCGTCGCGCAGCCCGTGTCGTGCCTCGTGAACCCCCGCGCCGGTCGCGAGCTCGAGTTCCCGCTCCGGCCGACCGTCGCCGCGATGCGCGTCGACGTCGTCGGGGGAGGCCCGGCCGGACTGGCCGCGGCGGTCGACGCCGCCCGTCGCGGGCACCGGGTCCGGCTCTGGGAGGCCGCCGACGAGCTCGGCGGTCAGTTCGGTCTGGCCGCGCTCGTCCCCGGCAAGGAGGACTACGCCGCACCCGTCCGTGCGGCCGCCGCCGAGCTCGTCGATCGCGGTGCCGAGGTCCTGCTCGGACGTGCGGCGACGGCGGCGGACCTCGCCGACAGCGACGCGGTCGTCGTGGCGTCCGGTGTCGTGCCCCGGTCCCTGGACGTCCCCGGCGCCGACCTCCCGCACGTGGTCCCGTACGAGCGTGCGCTCCGCGAGGGCGTCCCAGCGGGGACCGTCGCGGTGGTCGGTGGCGGCGGGATCGGCGTCGACACAGCGGCGTTCCTCACCGAGTCGCCGGACGAGCACGAGCGGGCGCTCGACTTCGCCGCCCGCTGGGACGTCACGCCGTCGACGACGCTCGTCGGCGACCTGCCCCAGCGCGAGCCGACGGCCGACCGGGTCACCCGGCCCGGGGAGCAGGTCACGGTCCTCCGGCGCACCGGGAAGTTCGGTCAGGGGGTGGGACTGACCTCGCGGTGGGTGGCGCTCGGACGCCTCCGGGACGCGGGGGTGCGCATGGTCGGTGGCGTGCAGGAGTACCTGCGGATCGAGCCGGGCACGCTCTGGATCCGGGACGAGGCCGGCGACGAGGTCGCGGTGCCGGCCGACAGCGTCGTGGTGTGTGCCGGACAGGAGCGGCACGACGAGCTGACCACGGGTCTCCAGGCCGCCGGCGTCCCCTTCGCCGTCGTCGGCGGGGCGCGCGACGCCCGCAGCGTGGACGCCGTCCGGGCGACCAGCGAGGCCATCGCGGCCGTCCGCGTGCTCGCCCCGTGACGTGTGCCGCGGACCCGCAGGGGGCCCGGCGCGCCGCGGCTCGCTTCCGGCTCCGGAATCTGCAAGAATGAACGGTCGAATCGTGTCCGCTCGACCCTCTATCCAGCGGATTGCGATCTCATCGAGCTTCCACCGTGTGTGCCCCCACGCCCGCGGTTCCGGTTCAACCACAACACGTACGCAACAGGAGCAATTGTGGCTGTCAAGATCCGTCTCAAGCGTCTCGGTAAGATCCGGGCGCCCTACTACCGCATCGTCGTCGCCGACTCGCGCACCAAGCGCGATGGTCGTGTCATCGAGGAGATCGGCAAGTACCACCCGACCGAGGAGCCCTCGTTCATCGAGGTGCAGTCCGAGCGTGCGCAGTACTGGCTCGGCGTCGGCGCGCAGCCGACCGAGCAGGTCGCCGCGCTGCTGAAGCTCACCGGTGACTGGGCCAAGTTCAAGGGCGAGAAGGACACCGAGTCCAAGGTCAAGGTCCGCGAGCCCAAGCCGGCCTTCACGGTCGACAGCTCGAAGAAGGCCGTCCTCAAGCCGAAGTCGGAGAAGACGGCCCCCGCCGCCAAGGCCGACGACGCTGAGTCCGCCGACGAGACGACCGAGGCGTAGTTCTTGCTCGCTTCCGCGCTGACGCACCTCGTCAAGGGGATCGTCGATCACCCTGACGACGTGCGCGTCGCCAGCTCCACCTCCCCACGCGGCGAGGTCCTCGAGGTGCGCGTGCACCCCGAGGACCTCGGTCGCGTGATCGGTCGCGCCGGACGGACCGCGAAGGCGCTCCGCACCCTCGTCTCGGCTCTCGCCGACGGCAAGCGGGTGCGGGTCGACGTGGTCGACACCGATTCCTAGGGAAGAGACCCAGCTCCGGGTGGGTCGCATCACCAAGGCACACGGGCTCAAGGGCGGTCTCAAGCTCGAGCTCTACACCGACGACCCGGATCGTCGGTTCACACCGGGAGCGGTCTTCTCGCTCCAGGTCCCGGACGAGTCCCCGTGGTCGGGCAAGACCATCGCGATCGACGAGCTCCGCTGGTACAACGGCCACCCGGTCGCCTTCTTCGAGGGCATCGGGGACCGGTCCGCCGCCGAGACCCTCGCGCGGGCCATCCTCTGGGTCGATCAAGACCCCGACGAGGAGACCGGCGAAGAGGACGCCTGGTACGACCACCAGCTGGTCGGCCTGCGGGTCCTCCGCGACGGCGTCCAGGTCGGCACCGTCGCACGCGTCGACCACCTGCCGGCGCAGGACCTGCTCGCGGTCGACACCGCCGACCGCGGTGAGGTGCTCGTGCCGTTCGTCGCGGCGATCGTCCCGGCCGTCGACATCGCCGCCGGCACCGTCACGGTGACGCCGCCGACGGGCCTGTTCGAGGACCCGATCGCGGAGCTCGCGACGCCCGAGCCGCCGTCGTCGACGCCGCCCACGTCGGCACCGTCGTCGTCCGACGAGTCGTAGCGCGCATGCGCATCGACATCGTCACGATCTTCCCGGAGTTCTTCGGCGTCCTCGACGTCTCCCTGCTCGGGAAGGCGCGCCAGGGCGGGATCCTGGACCTGCACGTGCACGACCTCCGCTCCTGGACCACCGACCGGCACCGCACCGTCGACGACACCCCGTACGGCGGCGGTGCCGGGATGGTGATGAAGCCGGAGCCGTGGGCCCAGGCGCTCGAAGCCCTGCTCCGGCCGGACGGGTCCTCGACCCTCGTCGTGCCGACGCCCGCCGGGACCCCGTTCCGGCAGACGACCGCCCGGACGCTGGCCGAGCACGAGCACCTCGTGTTCGCCTGCGGCCGCTACGAGGGCATCGACGCGCGTGTCTTCGAGTGGGCGTCGTCCCGTTCCACCGTCGTCGAGCTCTCGCTCGGCGACTACGTGCTCAACGGCGGTGAGGTCGCGGCGATGGCGATCATCGAGGCCGTCGGTCGTCTCGTGCCCGGCGTCGTCGGCAACCCGGAGTCGCTCGTCGAGGAGTCCCACGAGGACGGCCTGCTCGAGTACCCCTCGTACACGAAGCCCGCGTCGTGGCGCGACCTCGACGTGCCGGAGGTCCTGCTCAGCGGGCACCACGGTCGCGTCGCCGCGTGGCGGCACGAGCAGCAGGTCGAGCGGACGCGGCGCGTCCGGCCGGACCTCCTCCCCGACGCGGATCGCGCGTAGGGAGTCGTCCCGCGCGTCGGGAGTCGGATCGCGCTCAGTGTTCGCGCTGGGCGCGCCGGAGGGTGAGCACCTCGGGGCCCTGCTCGGTCACCGCGACCGTGTGCTCGACGTGTGCGGCGCGGGAACCGTCCACGCTGCGGAGGGTCCAGCCGTCGTCGTCCTGGTGGAGCTCGTCGGTGCCCTGCATGAGCCACGGCTCGATGGCGACGACGAGGCCGGGACGGAGCTTCAGGCCGCGCCCCGGTCGGCCGTCGTTCGGCACGTGCGGGTCGCCGTGCATGGTGTGCCCGACCCCGTGGCCGCCGAACTGCAGGTTGACCTGGTACCCGGCACCGCGGGCGACGGAACCGATCGCCGCGGAGACGTCGCCGAGCTTGTTCCCGGGCGCGGCCTGCGCGATGCCGGCGTCGAGCGCCTGCTGCACCGTCGCGATGAGCCGCTGGTCCTCCTCGCGCGGGGCGCCGACCTGGACGGAGACGGCCGAGTCGGCGACCCAGCCGTCGACGCTCGCGGCGAAGTCGAGGCTGACGAGGTCGCCGTCCTGCAGCACGAGGTCGTACGGCAGGCCGTGCAGGGCCGCGTCGTTCACCGACGTGCAGAGGTTCTTCCCGAACGGTGACCTGCCGAAGGACGGGTGGTAGTCGACGTAGCAGCTCTCCGCGCCCCGTTCGGCGATCATCCGGGCGGCCACTTGGTCCAGCTCGAGGAGGTTGACGCCCACGTCGACGGTGTCGAGCAGGGCGTCGAGGACGTCGGCGACGAAACGGCCGGCGACCCGGAGGCCGTCCAGCTCGTCCGGGGTGCGGAGTTCGATCATGGGACCATCCTCTCGCGTCCGTGCAGCGGTGTGTTCCGCTCCGGCGTGCCGGTGTGGCATGATGGTCGACTGTGCCCTGGCTGGACTCTGCCACGGGGGAGTCGCCGACACCGGGTACACAACGTTCTTCCCACCATCGATCCGCGGCGACCCGTGCGCGTCCGCAGGAAGTGACTCATCATGCAGCTGCTCGACCACGTGACCGCCGGTGCCCTGCGCACCGACCACCCGGACTTCCGTCCCGGCGACACCGTCAAGGTGCACGTCAACATCGTCGAAGGCACGCGCTCGCGTATCCAGGTCTTCCAGGGTGTCGTCATCGGCCGTCAGGGCCACGGCATCGGCGAGACCTTCACGGTCCGCAAGGTGAGCTTCCAGGTCGGCGTCGAGCGCATGTTCCCCGTGCACTCGCCGATCATCGACCACGTCGAGATCGTCACCCGCGGTGACGTCCGCCGCGCGAAGCTCTACTACCTCCGCGAACTGCGCGGCAAGGCGGCCCGCCGCAAGATCAAGGAGAAGCGCGACAACTGATCGCCTTCACAGGGGGAGCCCGCGAGCCGGGCAGCTCCCACGGCCCCTCGCCCATGTACGGTTGTGCATCGGCGGGGGGCCTTCCTGCTCCCAGCGCCACCGGCCGGGAGCGCAGCTTCCCTCCGACGAGCTCCGGGGGACAGGTCGACGAGAGTGGAAATGACGGACACGACTGAGGGTGCCGGCCGCAGGCCGCGGAACGAGAAGAAGCCGCGGAACGGTGTCCTGACCTTCCTGCGGGACCTCGTCATCATCTTCATCGCGGCCCTGCTCGTGTCCTTCCTCGTGAAGACCTTCCTGATCCGCTCGTTCTACATCCCGTCCGCGTCGATGCAGAACACGTTGCAGATCAACGACCGCGTGATCGTGAACGAACTCGTGCCCAAGACCGTGGCGCTCAAGCACGGGGACATCGTCGTGTTCAAGGACCCGGGCGGCTGGCTCGACGGCGAAGCGCTGCCGAGCGTCGTGCCGCAGTCCTCGGTCGGCAAGGCCGCCGACTGGCTGCTGACCCAGGTCGGGTTGGGCACCGGGGACAGCGACGACCACCTGATCAAGCGCGTCATCGGCCTGCCGGGCGACACCGTGTCCTGCTGCAACGACCTCGGGCAGATGTCGGTGAACGGCGTGCCGCTGACCGAGCCCTACCTCAAGCTGCCGCCGGGGATCACGCGCGCGTCCGCGAAGGACTTCTCCGTGACGGTGCCGAAGGGCACCATCTGGGTCATGGGCGACAACCGCGACAACTCGAAGGACTCGCGCTACAACGGCGACACCCCGTCGAAGGGGTTCGTCCCGCTGTCCGACGTCACCGGGCGCGCGTTCGTCATCTCGTGGCCGACCAGCCGCTGGACGTGGCTGCAGGACTACCCGCAGGTCTTCGCCGGGGTGGAGGAGCGGGACAAGTGAGCCCGGTCCGTCCGTCGCTGCGCCTCGAGAAGGCGCTGTTCGCACAGGGGCGGGTGACCGTGATCGGGGTCGACGAGGTCGGACGAGGCGCGATCGCCGGTCCGGTCGGGGTCGGCGCCGCCGCCGTGACCCTCGACGTCCGTCGCGTCCCGGCGGGCCTCGCGGACTCGAAGGCACTGTCGCAGGCGAAGCGGACAGCGCTCGTGCCCCTCGTCACACGCTGGGCGCGGACGTCGGTCGGGATGGCGTCGGCGGAGGTCGTCGACCGGCAGGGCATCGTCGCGGCGCTCGGGCTCGCCGGTTCCCGCGCGCTCCGGGGACTCGTCGACGACGGGCTGTCCCTCGACGGCGCAGTCGTGGTGCTCGACGGCTCGTTCGACTGGCTCTCCCGCGCCCTGGACCCCGAGCACCGACCGCTCGACGTGCAGGTCCGGGTCAAGGCCGACCGGGACTGCGCGTCGGTCGCGGCGGCCTCGGTCGTGGCGAAGGTCGCGCGGGACGACCTGATGACAGCCGCACACGACGACGCTCCGCACTACGCCTGGGCCTCGAACAAGGGCTACGGCTCGACGGCCCACTACGACGCCATCCGCGCGGTCGGTCCGCATGCGCTGCACCGGAAGACATGGCTGCACCAGGCGTCGAGCGTCGCGCTCGACGGGTTCGAGGAGCTGGACGACCTCGGGCTCGCCGCGGGCTGACGCTCGCGGAGGGTGAGCGCCGGGGAGGGGTTGCCGCCGTAGACTGTGGGCGCGATGGATGACGAAGAATTCGACGACTACGACCGCGAGGTCGAGCTTGCCCTGTACCGCGAGTACCGCGACGTCGTCGCGCAGTTCCGGTACGTGGTGGAGACCGAGCGCCGGTTCTACCTGGCCAACGAGGTCGAACTCGTGCGGCGGGACACCGAGCACGACTTCTACTTCGAGCTCACGATGAGCGACGTCTGGGTCTGGGACGTCTACCGTTCCGACCGTTTCGTGAAGAGCGTCCGTGTCCTGACCTTCAAGGACGTCAACGTGGAAGAACTCACGACCCGGGAACTCGAACTCCCGAAGGAACTCGCACTCGACGAGTAGGTCGACTGTCCGGAATTGTCGCTGATCGCCGAATGTGCGACCGGCGACAATGCCATGCGTTAGTCTTGGCGAGAATACCCTGCCGAGAAGGAGTGCAAATGGCGCAGAAGGTCACCGTCCAGCTCGTCGACGATCTCGACGATTCGCCGATCGCAGCGGGAGACGGTCGTACCGTCGAGTTCTCGTTCGACGGTTCGTCCTACGAGATCGACCTGTCCGACGACAACGTCGACAAGTTCCGCGAGGCGATCTCCGACTACATCGCTGCTGCGCGGAAGACCACCGGCCGTCGTTCCGGTTCCGGTTCCGCGCCGAAGAGCGGCGGCGCCCCCAAGCGCGGCAACTCCGAGGAACTCGCGAAGATCCGCGAATGGGCGAAGGAGAACGGGTACGAGGTGTCGTCCCGTGGACGTATCTCCACCCAGGTACAGGAAGCGTACGCAGCCGCACACTGAGCAAGAACCGACTGATGCTCCGCATTGGTCCACGACGAAGTCCGGACATTCCCTCGGGAATGGTCCGGACTTCGTCATTCCTGCACAGGTCCACATCGGAGATCGACGGTCCCCAGATGCGCTGAGGGAGCGACGTGATCGTGCCGGGTCGGCGACCGTGGAGGCATGAACGACCTCGAGAACCGCGCACCGCAATGTCCTCCCACTGACCGGGATCCGTCCGGTCGAACACCGTCGTCGATGCCGTCCCTGCCGCGCGGTGTCGCGTCGTCGCCCGGGGTCGCGGCGACGCACGGTGTCGCGTCGTCGCCCTCGGTCGGGTCCGCGCGGGGTCGGGGGCGCGCGGCGCTGGGCAAGCACGGCGAGGACGTCGCGGTCCGCTGGCTCGAGCGGCGCGGGATGGTCGTCGTCGACCGGAACTGGCGGTGTGCCCGGGGCGAGATCGACATCGTCGTCCGAGACGGCGACGTGCTCGCCTTCGTCGAGGTCAAGACGCGGAGCGGGCAGGGCACCGGGCACCCGTTGGAGGCGGTCACCGCACAGAAGCTCGGGCGGCTGCGTCGTCTCGTGCTGGCCTGGTTCCGGGCGCACCCCGGTCACCGTGCGCCGGCGATCCGGGTCGACTGCATCGCGGTCACCGTCATCGGCGACCACGTCGGCGTCGAGTACGTCGCGGGCGCAGCATGAGCGACATCGGTCGGACGTCGGCGGTCGCGCTCGTCGGTGTCCAGGGGACCCTGATCGAGGTCGAGGCGCACATCACCAGCCAACTGCCGACCTTCAGCATCATCGGGTTGCCCGACACCTCGCTCGGCGAAGCGCGGGAGCGTGTCCGGTCCGCAGCGGCGGTGGCGGACTGTCCGCTGCCAGCTCGACGCATCACGGTGAACCTGACGCCGGCGAGTGTGCCGAAACGCGGGTCGGGCTTCGACCTCGCGATCGCCATGGCCGTCCTCGGGGCTGCCGGCACCGCACCCGGGGTCGATCGTGGCGTGGTCTACGTCGGCGAACTGGGGTTGGACGGCCGTGTCCGACCGGTGCCCGGCGTCATCCCGATCGTCCTCGCGGCGAAGGACGCCGGGGCCGACCGGGTCGTGGTGCCCACCGGCAACCTCGCTGAGGCCGAGGTCGTCCCCGGCATCGAGCTGTCCGCGGTCGAGTCCCTGCGAGCGGCGGCGATCGACGCCGGCGCCGCGGTGCCCCCGGTGCCGGTGGAGCCGGTGACGCCGACGGCCACGGTCGGCGACCAGGTGCCGGACCGCGAACTCGCCGACGTCGTCGGCAACGAGATCGGGGTCCGTGCACTCGTCGCCGCGGCAGCCGGGGGACACCACATGCTGCTGCTCGGGCCACCCGGAGCCGGCAAGACGATGTTGGCGGAACGCCTGCCGCCACTGTTGCCCGACCTCGACCCGGACGCCGCGCTCGAGGTCGCGGCGGTGCGCTCGGTGGCCGGGCTCGGCGCCCGGTCGTGGACGGTGCGCCCCCCGTGGGAAGCACCGCACCACTCGGCCTCGGCGTCGGCCCGCATCGGGGGGGGGAGTGGTGCTCTGCGGCCCGGGGCGGTCTCGCGGGCCACCCGCGGAGTGCTGTTCCTCGACGAGGCCACCGAGTTCCCCCGGACGGTGCTCGATGCGCTCCGACAGCCCCTCGAGTCCGGCAGCATCACGGTGCACCGTGCAGCCGGGTCGGCGCGCTTCCCGGCCCGCTGCCAGGTCGTGCTCGCGGCCAACCCGTGCCCGTGCGGGAACGCCGGGACCCTCGGCGGCCCCCCGTGCACCTGCGTGCCGAGCGCCGTCCGCCGCTACCTCGGGCGGCTCTCCGGCCCGCTGCTCGACCGCATCGACATCCGGGTCGCCGTGCCACGGGTCACCACCGGCTCGCTCCGGGCAGCGGACGGCCGGACCCCGACGACTGCTGCTGCCCGGGCGACGGTCGCTGCGGCGCGGGCGCGGATGGCGGCGCGGTTGTCCGGCACGGGGTGGTCCCGCAACGCCGAGGTCACCGGGACGTGGTTGCGCGCCGAGGGGCGGGCCGACCCGGGCGCGACGACGGTGCTCGACCGCGCGCTCGACCTCGGGACGCTGACGATGCGCGGCTGGGACCGGGTGATGCGGCTCGCCTGGACGATGGCCGACCTCGACGCAGCGGACCGACCGGGCCGCGAGCACATCGCGCGGGCACTGGCCCTGAGGACGGCACTGTGACCGCCGCGACACCGCCGATCACCAGCGGCGGCGCCGACGGTCCGGTGTGGAGGGACGTCCGACGGCTCCGGGCCCGCGCGGGGACCGACCGGTCGTTGACGGACGACGAGGTCCTCGCACGGATCGCCTGGTCCGTCGTCGCCGAGCCGGGTGACGCGGTGGCGGCCGAGCTCGTGACACGCATCGGTGCCGAGCGGAGCATCCGGGCGGCTTCCGACGCGCTCGACACCGGCCCGGTCGACCTCGTGTCCATGCTCCTCGAGGCCGGCGCCGCTGCCGACGGTGCCGAGGAGGCGCTGCTCGCGGCGGTGTCCCTCGCACTCGACCGGTGGCGGCAACGCCTCCTGCGACTCGACCTGGCACCGGTGGTGCGCGCCGGAGCAGCGCTGGGCTGCGCGGTGCTCCTGCCCGAGGACGACGCATGGCCGGCCGGGGTCGACGACCTCGGACCGCATGCCCCACTCGTGCTCTGGTGCCGCAGCGGTGTCCCCGACGCCTCCGCGGCGCCGTTCGACGCCGGGCCGTCGGTCGCCGTGGTCGGCGCTCGCGCGAACACCGTGCTGGGGGCGGAAGCAGCGGCGGAGATCACCAGCGTCGCGGCGGACGCGGGGTGCACGGTCGTGTCGGGAGGCGCGTACGGGATCGACGCCGTCGCCCACCGCGTCGCGCTGGCCGCCGACGGCCGTACCGTCGCGGTGCTCGCCGGCGGCGTCGATCAGCTCTACCCGGCGGCGAACACCGAGCTGCTCCTGACGATCGCAGCCCGGGGTGCGCTCCTCGCCGAGTCGCCGCCCGGTACCCGCCCGTCACGGTGGCGGTTCCTGAACCGCAACCGACTCATCGCGGCGCTGGGCACGACGACCGTCGTGGTGGAGGCCGGAGCGCGGTCCGGCGCACTGAACACGGCGAACCACGCGGCGCAGCTCGGCAGGACCGTGTTCGCGGTCCCCGGGCCGTACTCGTCGGCGTCGTCGACCGGGTGTCACCGGCTCATCGCCGACGGACGAGCCGAGATCGTGGTGCATCCCCGGGACCCGGTGGACGCGGCGGTGCGCGCGTGGACCGGTGTCGAGGAGCCGGCGGGACCGGCACTCGCACTCGTGTCCGCGCGGGAGGACCCGGACGTGCTCCGGGTCGTCGACGCGCTGAGCCGGCGTCGGCCGTCGTCGGTCGACGAGGTCGCCCGACGCTCCGGCATGTCGCTCGCCGACACCACGGACGCACTCGCGCTGGCCGAACTCCAGGGTGCGGTGCACCGGACCCCACACGGGTGGAGTGCACTGTGACCGCGCCGTCGACGGACGCGCCGTACCCTTGCGCACATGACGGACGACGGACGGCGGGGTGCCCGGACGCTGCCCGACGCCGTGACGGTCTTCCTCGAGGAAGCCCGCCACGCGCGCGGGCTCAGCGAGCAGACGGTGCGGGCCTACCGGACCGACCTCGAGGACCTCGTCGCCTTCGTCACCGGACGCGCGCGGGCAGCGGCGTCGGTCGACGACGTGGAGCAGCCGGACGACGCCCCGCCGATGCCAGCGGTCGACGTGCTCACCCTCGACGTGCTCCGGGACTGGCTGTGGGCGGGGTCCCAGCGGGGGCTCGCCCGGTCGACCATCGCCCGGCGTTCGGCCTCGGTTCGTGCCTTCACGCGCTGGGCGAGCGAGAACGGCGTCCTCGCGCTCGACCCCGGCGTCCGCCTCCGTGCCCCCAAGGGTGCCGCCCACCTTCCGCGGGTCGTCGCCCAGGACCAGGTCCGAACGATGCTCGACACCCTGGCGGACCGGGCAGCGGGTGACGACCCCGGTGCCCTCCGCGACCGGGCGCTCGTGGAACTGCTCTACGCCGCCGGTGTCCGCGTCAGTGAGCTCGTCGGGCTCGACGTGACGGACGTCGACCGCACACGGCTGACCATCCGGGTCCTGGGGAAGGGCGGCAAGGAGCGGGTCGTCCCGTTCGGGGTCCCCGCGATGGACGCACTCCAGGCGTGGCTCGACCGCGGCCGTCCGGTGCTCGCGGCTGTCGGTGCAGTAGCAGCGCCTCCGGCAGCGTCACGGACCGACGCCGCACTGTTCCTCGGCGACCGGGGCCGTCGGCTCGGCACACGCGGGGCATACCGGACCGTCGCACGGCTCCTGCAGGCCCTGCCCGGCGACGGCCCGAGCGGCCCGCACACCTTCCGGCACACCGCGGCGACGCACCTGCTCGACGGGGGAGCGGACCTCCGGGCCGTGCAGGAGCTCCTCGGGCACGCCAGCCTCGGCACGACGCAGATCTACACGCACGTGTCCTCGGCGCGGCTCCGCGAGGTCTACCGGACGGCGCACCCCCGCGCCTGACGTCGTCCGGCCCGGTCAGCGGGACGAGGAGGGCCGGCGACGGAGCGCCCCGTGGACACGCCGGTACCGTCGGGGAGCAGCACCGGCCACGCCGCCCGGGGCAGGAACGCCGCCGGGTCCACGTACCGACCGTCGAGCCGGGCGCCGATGTGCACGCACGGCTCGTCCGGGTCGCAGTGACCGGCCACGGCGGTCCCGACCGGGGCGCCCTGCTCGACGTGGTCCCCGGGGACGACGGTCGGGTCGACGGCGTCGAGCGTGCTGACGAGGCCACCCCCGTGCTCGACCGTCAGGACGGGGCGCCCGCCGACCGCTCCGGCGAAGGTCACCGTGCCGGCAGCGACCGCGACCACCGGCGTGTGCGGTGCCGCTGCGACGTCCAGCCCACGGTGGCCCGGCCCGTACTCGCTCTCCGGGGCCGCCCACGGACGCAGGACGACGTGCGACCCGGTCGGCCACACCCACCGTGCACTCGACGTCGCCCCGCGTGCGGCCGGAGCGCCGAGCACCACGCCGCCGCCGCCCACAGGCTCCGCCGTGCTGCCCACCGCCGCCACGGCGCCCTCGCCGCTGACAGCCTCCCGCGTGGTGCCCGCCGCCGTCGCGGGCCCCCCCCCCCCCCGCCCCCCCCGCCCCCCCGGCGGCCCGGCCGGGGGCCGGCCCCCACCCCCCCCCCCGTCCCCCGGGCCCGCGACCGCCCCCGGGGGGGGGCCCCCCCGCCGGCGGGGCCCCCGCGCCCGCGAGCACGACCAGCACGACGGACGACAGGGCCGGGGACCGGAACGCACGCCACATCCCGTCATCGTGCCGGTGTGGCGACGGCCGGCTCGTCGCGGTGACCGTCCCTGTGGAGGCCGCGCCGAGCCTCCCGTCCGGTGCAGGGCCGGGGAGTCGCCGCCGGTCGACGGCACGCCCGCGCGACCGCCCGGTGTGCCGACCCGACGCCGTCGGAGTAGGGTCGGGCGCGCTCCGGACAACGCAACGCCGCTCGGACGGCGACAGGCCATCCGCCGGGGCACCGTGCAGCACCCCGCACGGCGGCGGAAACCCAGGAGCATCGTGGCGAACACGACCACCGGGCACGGCGACGACCGTGCGTTCAAGGGGAAGGTGACCCTCTTCGCGATCGCGGCGGCGGTCGGCGGATTCCTCTTCGGCTTCGACTCGTCCGTGATCAACGGCGCAGTCGAGGCGATCAAGGGCGAGTTCGGGCTCTCCGAGGGCGCGAGCGGGTTCGCTGTCGCCTCCGCCCTGATCGGCTGCGCCTTCGGTGCCTTCTTCGCCGGCCGCCTGGCCGACCGTTGGGGCCGGACCCGGATCATGTTCTGGGCAGCCGTGCTGTTCTTCGTGTCCTCGATCGGCTCGGCCTTCGCCTTCGCCACGTGGGACTTCGTCCTGTGGCGTCTCGTCGGCGGTCTCGGCATCGGCACCGCGTCGGTGATCGCTCCGGCCTACATCTCCGAGGTGTCCCCGAAGGCCATCCGTGGGCGGCTGGCGTCGTTCCAGCAGCTCGCGATCACGCTCGGTATCTTCGCCGCACTGCTCTCCGACCAGTTCTTCGCGGTCACCGCGGGCAGCGCGTCGGCCGAGGTCTTCGGGCTGCCGGCCTGGCGCTGGATGTTCCTCGTCGGGGTGATCCCGTCGGTCGTCTACGGCATCCTCGCGATCACGCTGCCGGAGTCGCCGCGCTACCTGCTCACGAAGGGCCGGAAGGACGACGCCCGCCAGGTGATGGGCAAGATCGTCCCGCGTGACACCGTCAACACGAGCCTCGACGAGATCCAGGACGGCATCGAGCAGGAGGCGAAGCAGAAGAAGGGGTCGATCCGCGGCTCGCGCTTCGGGCTCCAGCCGATCGTCTGGGTCGGCATCATCCTCGCGGTGCTGCAGCAGTTCGTCGGCATCAACGTGATCTTCTACTACTCGACCACCCTCTGGCAGGCCGTCGGCTTCAAGGAGAGCGACTCGTTCCTCATCTCGACGATCACGTCGGTGGTCAACGTCGCGGTCACCTTCATCGCGATCTTCCTGGTCGACAAGGTCGGTCGGAAGCCGCTGCTGGTCACCGGCTCCGCGGGCATGTTCGTCTCGCTGGCGATGGTCGCGATCGCGTTCTCGCAGGCGCGGATCATCGACGGCAACCCGAGCCTGCCGGGCTCGTGGGGCATCATCGCGCTGGTCTTCGCGAACCTGTTCGTCGTGTCCTTCGGCGCGACGTGGGGCCCGCTCATGTGGGTCCTCCTCGGTGAGATGTTCCCGAACCGCATCCGGGCCACGGCGCTCGGCATCGGGTCGGCGGCGAACTGGATCGCGAACTTCATCGTCACGATCTCCTTCCCGGTCCTGTCCGGCTTCAACCTGACGGTGACGTACGGCATCTACGCGCTGTTCGCACTCATCTCGTTCTTCTTCGTGATCGCGAAGATCCCCGAGACGAAGGGACGCTCGCTCGAGGAGATGGGCATCTCCGCCGAGGGCGACACCGTCAAGGCGTAGACAGCTCCGGCCTGGAGGCCCGGACCACGCGACCTGCAGAGGTCACGTGGGCCGGGCCTTCCTTCTGTTAGGATCGGCACAGCAGCGCGCTGTGCGCGCTGACTTCGCGTGTCCACCAGCGCCGGCCTCCGGCGCGTCCCGCGGCCATCGGTCCCGCTCTCGCGAGCGGGCGGCCACGGGGCTGGGCACCAGGGGCCACGACCACCGGTCATGACCGACACAACCGCAACCGTGCGCGCGGCTCAACCGCTGCGCGCCGAGAACAAGGAGGGACGGCATGGCCGTCGTCACCATCCGCCAGCTGCTCGACAGCGGCGTCCACTTCGGACACCAGACCCGTCGGTGGAACCCGAAGGTGAAGCGCTTCATCCTCGCCGAGCGCTCGGGCATCCACATCATCGACCTGCAGCAGTCGCTGGCCTTCATCGACCGCGCGTACGACTTCGTCAAGGAGACGGTCTCGCACGGCGGCACCATCCTCTTCGTGGGCACCAAGAAGCAGGCACAGGGCTCCATCGCCGAGCAGGCGACCCGCGTCGGCCAGCCGTACGTCAACCAGCGTTGGCTCGGCGGTCTGCTCACGAACTTCCAGACGGTCTCCAAGCGCCTCGCGCGCATGAAGGAGCTCGAGGAGATCGACTTCGACGACACGACGAAGGGCTTCACCAAGAAGGAGCTCCTCATCAAGAAGCGCGAGCTGGACAAGCTCCACAAGACCCTCGGTGGTATCCGCAACCTCACGCGGACCCCGAGCGCGCTCTGGATCGTCGACACGAAGAAGGAGCACCTCGCCGTCGACGAGGCGCAGAAGCTCGGGATCCCGATCATCGGCATCCTCGACACCAACTGCGACCCCGACGAGATCACGTACCCGATCCCGGGCAACGACGACGCGATCCGCTCCGTCGGCCTCCTCACCCGCATCGTCGCCGACGCCGCGGCCGAGGGCCTGAAGACCCGCCACAACGGTGGCGACGACGAGCCGGCCGAGCCGCTCGCCGAGTGGGAGCAGGAGCTCCTCGGTGGCGACAGCGCGACCCCGGCCGCCGACGCCGCTCCGGAGGGCGCGACCGTCCAGGAGAACGACGCCGACGCGCAGGTCGCCGCGAAGGAGATCGGCGAGCCGATCGCCGACGCCGACAAGAACGCCGAGCCGACCGCCGAGGCCGAGAAGGCCGCGGAGACGACTCCCGCCGAGTGAATCCCAGGGGCGCCGGACCGACACCGGTCCGGCGCCCCTGTCTCACCCCCAACACTCTCCACACACGCACAGTCCAGAAAGGACGCCTGTCAATGGCAAACTTCACCGCACAGGACGTGAAGAAGCTCCGCGAGGACCTCGGGGCCGGCATGATGGACGCGAAGAACGCGCTCGTCGAGGCCGACGGCGACTACGACAAGGCCGTCGAGCTCCTCCGCATCAAGGGTGCCAAGGCCGTCGCCAAGCGCGATGACCGCGCCACCTCCGAGGGCGTCGTCGTCGCGACCTCCGAGAACGGTGCCGCGACCGTCGTCGAGCTCGCCAGCGAGACCGACTTCGTCGCGAAGAACGAGAAGTTCACGACGCTGGCCGACAAGGTCCTCGGCGCGGTCGCCGCCGCCGGTGCGTCCGACGTGGCCGCCGCGAACGCCGCCCCGCTCGACGGCAAGACCGTCCTCGAGGTCGTCAACGAGAACGCCGCCGCACTGGGCGAGAAGCTCGAGGTCCGCACGGTCCGCCGTGTCGAGGGCTCGTCCTTCGAGATCTACCTGCACAAGACGAGCCAGGACCTGCCGCCGCAGATCGCCGTCGTCGTCGCCTACGAGGGTGACAACGCCGCCGAGGCCCGCTCGATCGCGCAGCACGTCGCGTTCGCGAACCCGTCGTACCTCACGCGCGACGAGGTCCCGACCGAGGCCATCGAGAAGGAGCGTGCGACTGTCGAGGCGATCACGCGCGAGGAGGGCAAGCCCGAGGCCGCCCTCCCGAAGATCGTCGAAGGCCGTGTCAACGCCTTCATCAAGGGCATCTCGCTCCTCGACCAGGACTACGCGAAGGACAACAAGATCTCCGTCGCGAAGGCCGCCGAGAACGCGGGCATCACCATCCAGGGCTTCGCCCGCGTCAAGGTCGGCGCGTAACGAACCCGATGACGGGGCCAGGGACCGAACGGTTCCTGGCCCCGTTTTCTGTGCGCAACGAGCGCGCTTGTGCGCCCGTGTGCACGGCGCCCGGCCTGGAGGCGGTCCCGCCTCCGCCGGACCGGCTGCGGCCGGGTAGATTCAACGAGACCCGCGACGAGAGGCACGACCACATGACCGACGAGAAGACCGGACGCCGACGAGTCCTGCTCAAGCTCTCCGGAGAGGCGTTCGGCGCCGGCTCCCTCGGGGTGAACCCCGACGTCATCGGCACCATCGCCAAGGAGATCGCGGCCGCCGCGTCCGACGTCGAGGTGGCCATCGTCGTCGGCGGCGGGAACTTCTTCCGCGGCGCCGAACTGTCGCAGCGCGGCATGGACCGCGGCCGCGCCGACTACATGGGCATGCTCGGCACCGTGATGAACGCCCTCGCGCTGCAGGACTTCCTGGAGCAGGCCGGGGCCGCGACGCGCGTGCAGTCCGCCATCTCGATGACCCAGGTCGCCGAGCCGTACATCCCGCGTCGCGCCGAGCGGCACCTGGAGAAGGGCCGCGTCGTGATCTTCGGCGCCGGTGCGGGCCTGCCGTACTTCTCCACCGACACCGTGGCCGCCCAGCGCGCACTCGAGATCGGTGCCACCGAGGTGCTGGTCGCGAAGAACGGCGTCGACGGCGTCTACACCGCCGACCCGAAGAAGGACGCCACGGCCGAGAAGCTGCACCACGTCACCTACCAGGACGCCCTGCTCAAGGGGCTCAAGGTCGTCGACGCCACCGCCTTCTCGCTGTGCATGGACAACGGCATGCCGATGCACGTCTTCGGCATGGAGGGCGCGGGCAACGTCAGCGCGGCGATCCGGGGCGAGCGCATCGGGACCATCGTCAGCAACTGACCGGCCCGACACTGCCGACTGACTAGACTCGACGACGTACCGAAGGAGAACCACCGTGATCAGTGATGTCATGACCGAGGCCACCGAGAAGATGGCGAAGGCGGTCGACGTCGCCAAGGACGACTTCAGCACCGTCCGCACCGGCCGCATCAACGCCGCGCTGTTCCAGAAGATCCCGGTCGAGTACTACGGTTCGCCGACCCCGCTGGCCCAGCTCGCGTCGCTGCAGACGCCCGAAGCCCGCACGCTGATCGTGACGCCGTACGACAAGACGGCGCTCAAGGAGATCGAGCGGGCGATCGCGACCTTCCCGAACCTCGGCGCCAGCCCGACGAACGACGGTGAGATCGTCCGCGTGACGATCCCCGAGCTCTCGGCCGAGCGCCGCAAGGAGTTCGTGAAGATCGTCAAGGGGAAGGGCGAGGACCACAAGGTCGTCCTCCGCAACATCCGCCGCAAGGCGAAGGACGACCTCGACGCGCTGAAGGGCGAGGTGTCCGACGACGACATCGCGCGCAGCGACAAGGAACTCGACGCGCTGACGAAGAAGCACGTCGACCAGATCGACGACGCGCTGAAGAAGAAGGAAGCCGAACTCCTCGAGGTCTGATGCGCCGCCGGGACGAGGGCGGTGCACGCCCGACAACAGATGAGCGCTCCGGCAGGGGAGTCCGCCAGGACTTCGACGCCCGGGCGCGAGCGGCGCGCACCGACTTCGAGGCGCAGATCCGACAGCGTCGCGCCGAGTTCGGGGCCCGCAACGAGGCGCTGACCGCGCGCACCGGGCGGAACCTGCCGGCGGCGATCGCGATCGCCCTCGCGTTCGCCGCGGTGATGCTGGGCTCGCTGCTCATCTGGACGCCCTCGTTCATGGTGGTCGCGGCGTTCCTGCTCGGGTTCGGCGTGTACGAGCTCGCGAGCGCGATGCGCTTCGCCGGCCGGGACGTCCCGCGGATCCCGAGCGTCGCCGTCGCGGTCGCCGTGGTCCCGGCCGCCTTCCTCGGCGGTCAGGTGTGGGCGCTGTTCACCCTGCTCGGCGGCATCGTGCTCATCTCGGTGTGGCGCCTGGTGGAGGTCGCGGTCGCGCGGACGAAGCCGGCTTCGGGCAGCGTGGTGCGCGACCTGACGAACGGGTTGTTCGTCCAGGCGTACGTCACGCTGCTCGGCTCGTGCGTGGTGCTCCTCGCGACGCTGCCCCGCGGTCCGCTGTGGGTGATCGGCTTCATCCTGGTCGTCGTCGCGGTGGACACCGGGGCCTACGCGACGGGCCTGAACCTCGGCAAGCACCCGATGGCACCGCGGATCAGCCCGAAGAAGACCTGGGAGGGCTTCGCCGGTTCCGTGGGCGCGAGCATCGTCATGGGGATCCTCGTCTCCTGGCTGATGCTCGGGCTGCCGTGGTGGGCGGGGATCATCCTCGGCGTGCTCATCTCCGGGTCGGCCACGCTCGGCGACCTCACCGAGTCGATGATCAAGCGTGACCTCGGGATCAAGGACATCTCGTCGTTCCTCCCGGGTCACGGGGGGCTCCTCGACCGGATCGACAGCATCCTGCCGTCGGCGGCGATCGCCTACCTGCTCTACCTCGTCGTCAACCACTGACCGGCTCGCCCGAGCGTCCAGGCGATGTCCTGGTCGGACCATGGCAGGATGACGCCGTGTCCACGACCTTCCCGACAGCCCCCCGCTCGGTCCTCGGCTACGACATCGACGAGGTCGAGCGGTTCCTCACCGACGCGCGCCGCGCCTACACGGCGAACGACAGCGCGCCGGGCATCGAAGCGGCGAAGATCCGCGCCACCGCGTTCTCGATGCGGAAGGGCGGGTACTCGACGCAGCACGTCGACGCGGCGCTCGAGCGTCTCGAGGACGCCTTCGCGACGCGCGAGCGTGAGCGGGAGATCGGGGCCGTCGGGCAGAAGGCCTGGTACTCGGAGGCGCGGGGCAAGGCGACCGACGTCGTGGCGCGTCTCGAGCGTCCGGCCGGGCAGCGGTTCTCGCGTGTGAGCTTCCTCGGGACGGGGTACCACCCGAAGGACGTCGACGCCTTCGCGGAGCGCCTGCACGGCTACTTCAAGGAGGGCAAGGCCCTCAGCCTCACCGAGGTGCGGTCGGTCGTGTTCCGGCCGAAGCACGGCGGCTACCGGGAGGCCCAGGTCGACGCCGTCCTGGACGCCGTCGTGGAGGTCATGCTCGCCGTCCGCTGACGTCCAGGAGGACGTCGTCGGATCACCTGGGTGGCGGTGCTTCGTTTTCCGTGATCGTTCCGTTATCCTGGACGGACTCATGGGCAGGCACACGGCAGAACCTCGATCCGACCGCGGAACCCGCTCGCAGCACGATCTCCCGATCGTCAGCGAGCGCCGGGCCGCGATGAACCGAACCCGCACGCCGGAGACCCCGGTCATGGCTGCGGCAACGACGGAGCACGGCACGGTCGCGCAGACCGCTCCGGTGTCCGTCGCCGCGAACCGCGTGTCCGACGCCCGGGTCGTCCGCTCCGCCGTCGCACCCGCCGCGGGCCCGCGCGCTGTCCGGCGGAGCCGCCCGGCCGCTGCGCCAGCGCCCGCCGCCGCGCGCACCACGAGCGGGTTCCTCCGCGCCCGTGCCACCATCCCCGCGCTCTCGTTCTTCGCCGTGTTCGGGTTCGTCGGCGGGTCGCTCTTCAACACGATGCCCGGCGACATGGCCCAAGCCGCGACGACCGCGCCCGTGCTCGCGCCCGCGCCGGTGCACCTCGCGTCGCAGCAGTTCACCGCGCACGGCACGTACGCGTCGTTCGACGCCGGCCGTGACGCCTACGGCGTGACCAAGCCCGCGCCGAAGCCGACCCCGACGCCGACGCCCACCGAGGCGGCGACCACGTCGTCGACGACCGCCACCGCGACGACCGCGGGGAAGCCCGCAGCGGCTGCCGCCCCCGCTGCCACGCCGAACCCGGGCAGCGCCCAGGCCATCGGTCAGCAGATGGTCGCCGCGCGTGGCTGGGGCAACGACCAGTTCAGCTGCCTCGTCTCCCTGTGGAACAAGGAGTCCGGCTGGCGGGTCAACGCCTACAACCCGAGCGGTGCGTACGGCATCCCGCAGTCCCTCCCGGGCAGCAAGATGGCCTCGGTCGGTGCCGACTGGCAGACGAACCCGGCCACGCAGATCACCTGGGGCCTCAACTACATCAGCGGTGTGTACGGCACGCCGTGTGGTGCGTGGGCGCACAGCGTCGCGAACAACTGGTACTGATCGGCGACCGGGGTGCCGCGCAGCAACCGCCCGCGTCGCCCCGCCGCACGGGGGTACGAGGACGAGCCCGAGTCGTCGGGCTTCGACCGGATGCTCAACGGGTGGCGACGGACCGAACACCGTCGCGGTCGTGAGTGGACCGTCCAGCCGATCTCTGCGACCTCGGCGCAGAAGGAGTACCTCTGCCCGGGCTGCCGCCTGGCGATCGAGCCCGGCGTCGCCCACGTCGTGGTGTGGCGCGCTGACGGGGTGCTCGGCGACGCGGCCGACCTCGCCGCCCGCCGGCACTGGCACCACCACTGCTGGAGCATCGCGTGACCGAGGAGAACGGCTCGGACGAGATCCGGTCGGGCACGGTGCTGCCCGCGCGTCGGACCGACATCGAGCTCGTCACCGACGACCACCTGACGCTCGTCGGGGAGCTCGCCGAACCGCTCGACCGACCGGCCGCGGGCACCCTCGTCACGCTGCACCCGCTGCCGACGGCGCAGGGCTTCATGGACTCGCACGTCCTGAAGAAGGCCGCCGCCCGGCTGCCCGCCCTCGCCGACATCGCCGTGAGCCGCTTCAACTTCCGGTCGGTGACCTCGCCGCGCGGGACCTCCGAAGGCGTCTTCGGGGACGGGGTCTCCGAGGGCTTCGACCTCCGAGCGGCGGTCACGGACGTCGTCGACCGCGGGCTCCCGACGCCGTGGCTCGTCGGGTGGTCGTTCGGCACGGAGGTCGTGCTCAAGCACGGGATCGAACACGTCGAGGCGGGCACCGTCGCGGGTGTGGTCCTGCTCTCGCCGCCGCTGCACCGCACCTCGGACGCCGAGCTCGCGCGGTGGGCGGAGGTCGCGGTGCCGGTCGTGGCGCTCGTCCCGGAGCACGACGACTTCCTCCAGCCGGCGGAGGCCGTCGAGCGGTTCGCCGTCGCCCCGTCGGTCCGGGTCGTGCCGGTCGCCGGCGCGAAGCACCTGTGGGTGGGGGAGCGGTACGTGCGAATCGTCCTCGACGCGATCGCCGACCTCGTGGTGCCGGGCAGCGCGCCGTTGCCGACCTCCTGGCCGGTCTGACGAGACGGCCGGTCTGACGAGACGGCCGGTCTGACGAGACGGCCGGTCTGTCGAGCCCGGCGGACTGACGAGGTCGCCCGTCTGCCGCGCCCGCTCGTCTGCCGCGCCTACCCGTCCGACGCACCCACCCGTGGGGCACCGCCGCCTCCCGGGCGCAGTCCCCGGCTCGGAGTCGGCTAGCGGCCCTGGTCGTCCTGCTCGGCGCCGGTGTCGCCCCCGTCGCGGTCGGCGATGACGCCGGTCGCGTCGGAGAGCACGCTCCGGAGGTTCTCGAGGTAGCCGGCCACCGCCTCGCGCTCGGTCCGGATCGCGGCGAGCCGGTCCTCCGCCTCGGCGACGAGGGTCGCGGTGCGGTCCTCGGCGTCCCCGACGAGCCGGTTCGCCCGCTGCTGGGCGTCCCGCACGAGCTCGGCAGCGCGGTCCTGCGCGGCACGCTCCTGGTCGCGAGCGAGGTCGGCCGCCTGGCGCTCGGCGCGGTCGGCCGTCTCCCGCGCGGTGGTCGCCCGCCGGGTCGCCTCGGCGAGCTGCAAGTTGGCCTCGTCGAGGTACTTCTGCGTCTCCGCGACGGTCTCGTGGTGCTTCCGGAGGTAGTCCTGCTCGGCGTCGTCGCGCCGGGCCGCCAGCTCGGTCTCCAGTGCCGACCGTGCTTCCTCGCGCTCACGGTCGAGTTCGGCGTGTACGGCGTCCCGCTCGGCGGCGAGGTCGGCACGGGCGGTGTCGATCTCCGCACGGAGGGCGGTGCGCTCCGCGAGGAGGTCGCCGAGTTCGTCGGAGCGACGATCGGCCATCTCGGTGTCGAGTTCGGCGTGCTCCCGCTCGCGACGGGCGGCGAGTTCCTCGGCGTGCTCCCGTGCGGCACGTTCCACCGCGGCGGCGGCCTCGGCACGTTCGCGGGCGATGCGTGCCTCGTGCTCCGCGGTCTCGCGGGCGATGCGGTCGGCGGCCTCCTGCACGAGCCGGTCGTTCTCGGCTGCCGTCTGCTCGGCGTCGACGCGCAGCTGGGCGTGGGCCGCGGCGACCTCCTGCTCGAGGGCGGCCCGGGTGCCGGCGAGTTCGCGGTCCCACTCGGCGCGGGCGGCGGCGAGCTCCTCGTCGTGGAGTCGGAGGCGATCGGCGAGCTCGGCGTCCAGGTCGGCACGGCGGTCGGCCACCTCGGACTCGAGCGCGGCGCGGCCGGTCTCGAGTTCGAGCTGCAGCGCACGGCGGGCTTCGGTGTGCTCACGCTCCCACGCGGCGCGGGCGTCGGCGATGCTCCGCTCGAGGTCGGCACGTCGGGTCGACTCCTCGCGGTCGAGGTCCTCGACACGGCGGGCGTGCTCGGCCTCGAAGACGCCGCGGCGGTGCTCGGTCTCGCGGTCGAGGTCCGTGGCGTCCTGGCGGGCCCGCGCGGTCTCGCGCTGAGCGGTCTCGCGCAGCTCGGCGACCTCGTGCTCGACGGAGGCACGGAGGGCGTTCGTCTCACGGATGGCGACCGAGCGGGTCTCGGCGGCCTCGGTGACGGCGGCACCGCGCTCCGCGGCGGCCTCGTTGCGGGCGTCCTGCACGAGGATGCCGGCCTCGGACCGCGCACGCTCGAGCGTGTCGGACGCCTCGGCGCGGGCGCGGGAGAGTTCCTCGGTCGCGCGGGTGCGGGCGTCCTCGAGGGTGTCGCGCGCCTCGTCGCGGGCCTCCCGGAGCGTCCGGTCGGCCTCGATGCGGCTCGAACTGCGGAGGCGCTGCGCGTCGATGTCCGCCTGGCTGATGAGACGCGTGGCCTGCTCCTCGGCGACACGGAGGGTCGACTCGAGGCGCGTGCCGAGGCCGCTGTACGTGGGCGTCCCGGCCTCGTCCAGTTCGCCCTGCAGGTCCGAGACCCGCGACTGCAGCAGTCGGATCTCCTTGGCGGCCTCCGCCCGGTCGGTGTTCGACTTGATGAGCTCCCGACGGAGGTCGTTCAGCGCCCGGTCGACCTCGTCCTTGCGGTAGCCCCGCAGTTCGGTCCCGAACTCTGCCTCGTCGTTCGCCACGTGTCGCTCCCTGTGGTCGTGCGGACGGCCCCGCGCCGTCCGGTGGTCGAGTGTAGTGGTGCCCCTCCACCGCAGCCTGAGGCCCCGGTCACCGCTCCGGGATGCGCCACACAGCTGTCCTCGGTAACCTGGGTGGCTGATCCGGCGCCGACATCCCACCCCGGCGCGGAGGGAGAGAGATCCGTGCGGTTCGTCCTGGCGATCGTCAGTTTCGTGATCGGGGTGCTCCTCGTCGGTCTGGGGGTCGGCCAGCGGACGGTGTTCGCACCGCCGACGTCCATCGTCGCCAGCGCCACCGGCACGAGTTCCGCCCCCGTCACCGTCATCCCGGGGAGCGTCCTGAACGCGAACCCCGGCTACCAGCGCGTCACGATCTCCGGGTCCGGGAAGGTGTTCGCCGCCTACGGCAAGACCTCCGACGTCGACGCGTGGGTCGGGAAGGCGCGGCACAACACGCTCCGGTGGGACGCCGAGTCCTCGTCGCTGCAGTCCCGGACGACCGGCAGTGCCACCGAGGTCCCCGATCCACGAGGCAGTGACCTCTGGTACCAGGAGTACGACGACGCCGACCGGTTCACGGTCCGGCTGCCCTCGGACGTGTCGCTCCTGGTTGCCGGCAGCGGCTCGTCCGCCGCGCCGTCGGACATCTCCCTGACCTGGCCGCGCGACACGGCGACGCCGTCGGTCGGGCCCCTCCTCACGCTCGGCGGGCTGTTCGTGCTCGGCGGCATCGTCCTGTTGATCTGGGCCCTGCTGCACCAGCGTCGGTCCCGTGGGCCGCGCCGTCGGAGTGGCGGGACGCGCCCGCCGCGCGTGCGCGCTTCCCGTCGTGCCGCCGCCGCCGGTGCACAGGTACCCGCGCGGTCACGGCGCGGCCGACGTGCCTTCGTCGCCGTCCCCGTGCTGGTCGCCGGGGCCCTCGTGCTCTCCGGCTGCTCCGCGGAGTACTGGCCGCAGGGCGGCGGGGACGCGAGCGCGACCGCGACGCCGACCGCCGCCGCGACCTCCGCAGCCGACCCGGCCGCGTCGGTCTCGGCGACGAAGCAGCAGATCGCCCGCATCGTCTCGCGCGTCGCCGAGGTGGCGCAGAAGGCCGACGCGGACCGCGACGCCGACCTCGCCGCGACCCGGTTCGCCGGGCCGGCGCTCGAGCTGCGGAAGGCGAACTACGCCATCCGCAAGGCGGACGACGGCGCCGAGGCGCTGCCCGCCATCGCCGCCGACGACGTCTGCGTGGCGCTCCCGCAGCAGACCACCACGTGGCCGCGCACCGTGTTCGTCGTGGTCGCCGCGGACTGCTCCGACAAGAAGACCGCCCCGCAGGCGCTCACGCTCGTCCAGGAGGACGCCCGGGCCGACTACAAGGTCGCGTACGACGTGTCGCTCGAGGCCGACGCACAGCTGCCGTCGCTCGCACCGACGACCATCGGCGCGGCGGCGCTCCCCGGCAACAGCCCGCTCCTGGCCCTCAGCCCGGACGCCGTCGCCCCGGCGTACGCGGACGTGCTGGCGAAGGACACCGAGAGCAGCTCGGCGAAGCTGTTCGCCGACCAGGGCGACGACCTCCGCTCCCGGATCGGCAAGGCCTACAAGGACAAGAAGGCGGCCGACCTGCCGGACACGGCGAAGATCGAGTACTCGTCGGAGACGCCCGACGACGCCGCGCTGGCCCTCGCGACGAACGACGCCGGCGCACTCGTCTCCGTCGACGTCAGCGAGATCGAGAAGGTCACCCCGACCGCCGACGGCGCCGAGGTCAACACCGAGGGCGCCGTCAAGGCCCTCTCCGGGGTCGGCTCCAGCAAGAAGGGCGTCACCGCCACGTACGGTGTCCAACTGCTCTTCTCCGTGCCCCCGGTCGGATCCGACGACAAGATAGAACTGCTCGGGTTCACCCAGGGCCTGATCGCAGCGAGTGAGGTGTCATGACCAACGTCCCCCCGACCCCGTCCAGCCTGCGCGGCGCCGTCGACCTGTCGTCGCTCGTCGACCGGGCGCAACGACCGCCGCAGACCACCAGCGCGCCCGACCCCGCGGCACCACCGGCCGTCGCCGGGAGCGGCGCGGTCACCCTGCCGTCGCTGGTCATCGACGTCACCGACGAGACCTTCCAGGACGTCCTGCAGCTGTCCGACGTCGTGCCGGTCATCGTCGACATCTGGGCCGAGTGGTGCGGGCCGTGCAAGCAGCTGTCACCGGTGCTCGAGCGGCTGACCGAGGAGTACGCCGGGCGCCTGGTGCTCGCGAAGGTCGACGCCGACACGAACCCGCAGCTCGTGCAGGCGTTCCAGGCGCAGTCGATCCCGACCGTCGCGGCCGTCATCGGCGGGCGGCCGCTCGGCCTCTTCGTCGGTGCCCTGCCCGAAGCGCAGGTCCGCGACGTGTTCGAGCAGGTACTCGCGGCCGCCGAGCAGAACGGCATCACCGGCAGCGTCACGGTGGACGGGGCAGCGGCACCCGGTGACGGCGCCGACCAGGGCGAGCCGGAGCCGGAGCCGCTCCCGCCGCACCACCAGGCGGCCTACGACGCCATCGAGCGCGGCGACTACGCGGCAGCCGTGCAGGAGTACCGCACCGCGATCGCGCAGGACCCGCACGACCAGATGGCCGTCGCCGGGCTCGCGCAGGTGTCGCTGCTCGACCGCCTGCAGGGGCGGACCGCGGAGGAGATCCGCTCCGCAGCAGGGGCAGCGCCGCAGGACGTCGAGGCGCAGCTCGCCGTCGCCGACCTCGACGTCAGCGGCGGGCACGTCGAGGACGCCTTCGGACGGCTCCTCGACCTCGTCCCGACGGTCTTCGGGACCGAGCGTGAGGCACTCCGGGTCCGCCTGGTCGAGTACTTCGAGCTGATCGGTGCGGAGGACCCGCGGGTCGTCGCAGCCCGGCGTCGCCTGGCGAACGCCCTGTACTGACGCGGACGCGTCGCGGAGACGGACGGGAGGCCCGGTGCCAGCTGGCACCGGGC
>JASCOJ010000120.1 GCA_029959645.1 Microbacteriaceae bacterium PS02332
GGGGGGGGCCGCGCGCCGGCACACCCCCCCCCCGCCCGCCCCCGCCCCCCCCCCCCCCCCCCCCCCCCCCCCGCGACCTGGAGGATCGGGTCCGTCACTGCTTCACGGACACCTTGAGGTAGTTCGGGTAGGCCGGGAAGTCCGCGATCTGGAAGTTCTCCACGTCGGACCCGGCGAGGAACGACTGCTTCGCGTAGATCAGGGGAACGACCGGCGCGTCCGCCATGATCGCCTTGTCCGCCTGCGCCCAGGTCTTCTGCGCCGCCGACTGGTCGACCGTCGAACTGGCCTTCGCGATGAGGGCGTCGACCTGCGGGTTGCTGTACTTCGACACGTTGTAGCCACCGCCACCGATCTGCGACGAGTCGTACAGCGGCTGCAGGTTGGCGTTCGCGCTCGGGAAGTCCGGCTGCCAGCTCGACAGCGACAGGTCGAAGTCGGTGCCGTTCGTGGTCGCCTGCGTGAAGGAGTCGTAGTCGAGCGGCTTGAGCGTCACCGTGATGCCCGCGCGCTTGAGCCCGGCCTGCAGTGCCTGCGCCTGCGCGAGGTACGTCGGGTCGTTCTGCGTCACGAGGGTCAGCTTCAGGTCGGTCGCGCCGGCCTCCTGCAGCAGCGCCTTCGCCTTGGCGACGTCACCGGTCTCGCTCGTCTTGTAGAGGTCGTAGTCCTGCCGGCCCGCGATGCCCGGCGTGATCAGCGTCGAGGCGTAGGTGCCGGCGAGTGCGCCGCCGGCCGCGATGCGGAACGACTTGCGGTCGACCGCGTACTGCAGGGCCTGCCGCACCTTGAGGTCCTTGAGCTGCCCACGCTGCGTGTTGATCGCCATGTAGGTGATCGGGCCGGCCTTGGACGTCGCGAGGCGGTCCTGCGCGGCCGGGTTGCTCCGGACCTGGTTCAGCTCGGCGGCACCGAGGTAGATCGCACCGAACGAGGTCTTCGCGTCACCGTTGTCGGCGATCAGCGACTGGGTCGTGGTCGACGCGTCCTGGTTCTCCTTGAACACGATCTTCGACGGCCCGGCGGTGCGGACGGCGTCGGTCTTCGCGCTCCACGCCTTGTTCCGGACGAGGGTGACCTGCGACCCCTGCTGGTTCGCCTGCACCTGGTACGGGCCGGAGGCGACCGGCTTGAGGTCGTAGTCCCCGGTGTTCGTGCCCTCGCCCTCCGGGACCGGCGTGAAGGCCGGCATCGACGCGATCCACGGCCAGTCGCCGTACGCGTCGTTCAGCTTGAAGACGATGGTCTTGTCGTTCGGGGTCTCGATGCTGTCGAGCGTCTTGCCCTCGAACGGACCCTTGTAGTCGGCGCCCCCCACGAGGAGCGACTTGTGGTAGCTGAGGCCACCGGCGAGGGTCGGCGCGAACGAGCGCTCGATGCCCCACTTGATGTCCTTCGTCGTGATGGGCGTGCCGTCCTGGAACTCGACACCGTCCTTCAGCCTGTAGGTCCAGGTCTTGCCGCCGTCGCTCGCGACGCCGGTGTTCGTCGCCAGGTCGGGCACCACCTTCGCGGTCTTGCCCGGCTCCACGTCCCACGTCGTCAACCGGCGGGCGATGAGGCCCATCGACGTGATGCCGAGGCTCTGGCTCGTCGCGGGGTCGAGGTGGAACGCCGTCTGCGAGGTCAGGATGTTCAGCGTCCCGCCCTTGCTCGTCGCACCGCTTGCCTCGTCGGAGGCGTTGCCGCCCGAGCACCCCGTCAGGACCAGCGCGGCTGCTGCGGCGACGGCCGCGGTGATGGTCAAGCGCTTCGAGCGGTGCATGACGTGGTGCTCCTCATGGGGTGGTGGCTGCGGTGCGCCGGCGGGTCCTCGCCGGGCGGCGTCCATCCTGACACTGCCCTCGGGATCCGGAGACAGTCGGTGACGCACGACGCAACAATCCAAGGCGCACCGGCGGACGGTCATTCCCGGGTGGCGTGCCACGCGCGATCCGGCATCCGGAACGCGCGGAGCGTCAGCGGTCGAAGAGCCCGCCGAGGAACCGCTCACCGAGCCCCGACGCCTGCTCACCCAGCCCCGACACCTGCTCACCCAGGCCGGAGACGTGCTCGCCGAACCCGCCGACCACGGCACTCCCCTCGGCCGCGACGCCCTCGACCCCACCGGCGAGGTCGCCGAGCCCGGCGTCGCCCAGGCCGGAGGCGAGCCCCTCGAAGTCGACGCCGAGGTCCGCAGCGCCCGCGAGCACCGGAGCCGCGGCGGCACTCACCACCGCACCGCCCGCGACCGCCATGGCGATCCCGCCGAGTGCGAGCGCGCCGGCGCCCACCGCGGCACCGCCCGCGACGGCTCCGGCCCGACCACGTCCGCCGGTCGGGCCGGCACCGCCGAGGACGCGACGGACGAGCCCCGGCCGGGCGACCTCGCCGCGGGTGATCGTGCGCGCCATGCCGCCCGCGGAGTCGTCGGTGCGCCGCTCGTGCGGCGGGAGTTCGGTGTTCATGCGTGTGAGGACCTGCTGCCGCTGCTGCGGTGTGAGCCGGGCGAAGGCGTCGTGGTGCGCCTGCTCGAGCTGGTCCGGCGACGCCGTGCGCAGCAGGTAGTCGTACTTCGCGAGCGCGACGGCGTCTTGGTCCACCGGACCGCGCACGTGCTGCCGGTCCTGGTGCTGCGCGGGGACCCCGCCGGCCGGCCGCTGGGTCTGCGGCTGCCGACCACCACGGTCGTCGCCGGTGATCCGGTCGGCCGCCGTCCGGACCACGTTCCGCCAGTCCGTGCCTCCTGGCTGTCCGGTGCGCTGCGGGAGACCCCCGTTCCCGGCGGAACGCTTGTGGAGTTGCTTGTCGATGACCTTCGAGGCCATGCCGAGGATGCGGTTCAGGTTCGCCATGTCCCGACCTTTGCGTCCTCACATGTGCAGGCCCGGCAGTGCCCCGGTGCACCACCGGTGCACTCCCCCGACATCCCCTGTGAGCCGGCCGCCGACGGCCACGCCAGAGCCCTGGAATACGTGTATCACCCGGGTAGGCTGGCGTCGAGCGCGCAACCGCCGGAGCGCGCTCAGGGCGAACGGCGAAGCCCGGGACTGCAGCAACAGTCCCGGGCTTCAGTTCGCTCTCCGAGTGGAGGGCCAGGGGAAGACACCGTTCCCCGAGTTCAGCACTCGGGAAGCAGTGTAGCCGAGTCCGCTCGGCGGCACACCCCTGGCCCTCGCTCCTCGTGTCCGCCGGCGATGACACCAGGAGGTACTCGATGTCGCACGACGCCGAGCGCCGGCCCAGGCGTCAGGTCCCGTGGCTGGGGATCGCGAGCTTGCTCGTGACCCTCGCCCGGTTCCTGCTCGACCTGCGCCGTACGGGCCAGTGACACGGGCGCCCCGCACCGCATCCAACGGTGCGGGGCGCTCCGGGTCACGGCGGGAGGTGTCAGCCGAGCACGCGGTCGAGGAACCCGTTGCGGAAGCGCCCCGAGGGGTCGAGGTCGCGGGCGAGCGCGGCGAACTCCCCGAGCTGCGGGTAGGCCTCATGCAGCCGCTCGGGCGACGCAGCGGACACCTTGCCCCAGTGCGGCCGCGGGTCGAACGGCGCAAGCACGCCCTCGATGAGCGGCAATGCCCGCTCGACGGCCTCGGCGTCCCGGCGGAAGGTGAAGTGGAACGCCACGGAGTCGCGGCCGGAGCTCGGCGCGAGCCAGGCGTCGTCGGCCGCGATGCGTCGCAGCTCGGACACGAAGAGCACGTCCGCGATCTGGTCGCCGATCGTCCGCATGGCCTGGATGGCGGGCACGGCGTGCTCGGCGGGCAGCAGGTACTCGGCCTGGATCTCCTCCCCCGCGGACGGCGTGAACGACGACCGGAAATGCGGCAGCCGCTCGTTCCACGGCCCGAGCACCCCGCCCTGCTCCGTGACGCCGGCGGTCTCGCTGCCGGGCACGGGGTGGATCGGCTCGGCACCGGCGACGGCCCCGAGCGCGGCCAGGTCCACGACGGCGTCGTCACGGCCTTCGCGGCGCTTCGTCCAGACCTGGCGGATGCCGTCGTCCGTGAACCCCGTGAACATGCTGACGCTGTAGCCGGCCGACATGATCGACTCGAACCGCTCGTCGACGACGTCCCAGCCGAGGCCGGTGTGCACGGTCTGCGCGACCCGGTAGCTCGGCTCGACGGCGAGGTGCACGGCCACGACGACGCCGAGTGCGCCGAGGGCGACCCGGTGGGCGTCGAGGGCACCGGACGCGTCGACGACCTCGACGTCCCCGGAGGCGCGCACGATCTCGAACCCGACCACGAACTGTGCGAGCGAGGCGTTGCCGACGCCGGATCCGTGCGTCCCCGTCGCCACGGCACCGGCGACGGAGATGTGCGGCAGGGACGCGAGGTTCGCGAGCGCCCAGCCACGGGCCTCCAGACCGGCGGCAACCTGCGCGTGCGTCATGCCGGCCGCGACGCGGGCCACGCGACGGTCGGTGTCGATCTCGAGTTCGGGCGGGAGGCCCGTGAGCGTCACCTGCACAGCGTCGGTGTCGGCGATGGTGTTGAACGAGTGCCGCGACCCGAGCGCCGTCAGGCGCGGGGTCGACGCCACCAGCTGCTGGAGCTCCGCCACCGTCGTCGGCTCGGCCAGGCGGCTCGCCGCGTAGGTGACGTTGCCGGACCAGTTGGTGCGGGCAGCTGTGGTGGTGTCGTCGGTGATCACGTCGCTCATGCTAGGCCTCCCGACCCGGATCAGAAGCCCCGGTCGAGCCGGTGCCAGGTCTGCTGCGTACGGACCTCGTCGCGGAAGCCGCGCAGCGTGGTGTGCTCGTCGATGACCAGGAACTCGGTGCCGATCATCGTCGCGAGGTCCTCGACCACCTGGATGCCGACGGCGGTCGTCATCACGGTGTGGTGTGCGGCTCCGGCGGTGAGCCAGGCCTCGGCGGACACCGGGAACGACGGCTGCGGCTCCCAGACGGCGCGGCCGACGGGCAGGTTCGGCAGCGCCTCGGTGGGCTCGACGACCTCGACGACGTTCGCGGTGAGGCGGAAGCCGTCGCGCGTGTCGGACAGCGCGACGACGACGGCGGGTCCGGCGTCGGCGGTGAAGACCAGGCGCACCGGGTCGTCCTTGCCGCCGATGCCGAGCGGGTGGATCTCGAGCGTCGGGGTGGACGACGTCAGGGTGGGCGAGACCTCGAGCATGTGGGCGCCGAGGATCTTCTCCGCACCCGGGGTGAGGTCGTACGTGTAGTCCTCCATGAGCGACGCGCCACCGGGCAGCCCGGCGCCGGCGACGTTCATCGCGCGGACGAGGACGGCGGTCTTCCAGTCGCCCTCGGCACCGAAGCCGTACCCGTCGGCCATGAGCCGCTGGACCGCGAGGCCGGGCAGCTGCTTGAGCGTGCCGAGGTCCTCGAAGTTGGTGGTGAACGCGGCGGAGCCGTTCTCGGCGAGGAGGGCGCGGAGGCCGAGCTCGATCGCGGCGCCGTCGCGGAGGGACTGGCGACGCTCGCCGCCGTCCCGCAGCTCGGGGACGAGGGCGTAGGCGCCGTCGTACTCCGCCACGAGTGCGTCGACCGCGGCGGTGTCCGCGGTGGCGGTCTCGACCGCGGCGACGAGGTCGTTGACGCCCCAGGTGTTCACCTGCACGCCGAGCTCGATCTCGGCCTCGGTCTTGTCGCCCTCGGTGACGGCGACGTAGCGCATGTTGTCACCGAAGCGGGTGAGCTTGAGCTCGCGGATCGCGGCGGCACCGGCGGCGGCGCGCGACCAGTCGGACACCCGCTGTTGCACGCGCGGGTCGGAGACGTGGCCGACCGCGGTGGCGTGCCGGACGCCCATGCGCGCCAGGGCGTACCCGAACTCGCGGTCGCCGTGTGCCGCCTGGTTGAGGTTCATGAAGTCGAAGTCGATGTCCGCCCACGGCAGCGCGACGTTCGCCTGGGTGTGCAGGTGCAGCAGCGGCTTGGTCAGCGCGTTCAGGCCGCTGATCCACATCTTCGCCGGGCTGAACGTGTGCATCCACGTCGTGACGCCGATGACCCGGTCGTCGGCGCTCGCCTCGATCAGGGCGCGGCGGATGCCGTCGGCGTCCTTGAGCACGGGCTTCCACACGAGCGTCACCGGCACGTGCGGCGCGAGCTCGGCGTGCACGGCGCGGCTCTGCTCCTCGACCTGGCGGAGGGTCTCCTCGCCGTACAGGCCCTGCGAGCCGGTGAGGAACCAGACCTCGTAGCCGTCGAGCGTCGCCTGGGGGTCGGTGGGGGTGTCCTGCGTCATCGCATGGCTCCTTCGGGGTTCTGTCCGTAGACGTTCTGGTACCGGTCGAACAACCGGTCGATGTTCTCGGTGCTGATCGGGACGAGCTCCCCGCCCTGCTTCGCGATGTGCACGGTGCGGGCGACGTCCTCGCACATCACCGCGGCCTTGACGGCGTCCTTCGCGTCCTTGCCGATCGTGAAGACGCCGTGGTTCTGCATGAGGACCGCACGGGAGCGGTGTCCGGAGAGGGTCTCCACGATGCCGCGGCCGATGGTGTCGTCGCCGATGATCGCGAACGGGCCGACCGGGATCGGGCCGCCGAACTCGTCCGCCATCGCGGTGATCACGCACGGGATCTCCTCGGCGCGGGCGGCCCAGGCGGTGGCGTACGTCGAGTGGGTGTGCACGACGCCGTTCACCTCGGGCATGTTCCGGTAGACGTAGGCGTGCGCCGCGGTGTCCGAGGACGGACCGTGCTCGTTGCCCCAGCCGTCGGCGGGGACACCGTCGAGGGTGCAGACGACCTGGTTCTCCGGCGCGAGGTCCTCGCTGACGACGCCGCTCGGCTTGATCACGAAGAGGTCGGTGCCGGGGACGCGCTCGGAGACGTTGCCACCGGTCCAGATCACCAGGCCGTACCGGACGAGCTCGCCGTGCAGGCGGGCCACGCGTTCGCGCGCTGCGGCCACGGCCGCCCGGGTGGTGTCGTCGGTCATCGCGTTCCGTCCTGTTCCTGCTGGGTGTCGGTGTCGGTGTCGGCCGGGAGGCCCGGCTCGTCTGCGTCCGTCGGCTCACCGCCGTGGATGGTCGCGTCGCGCCCCCCTCCGACGGTCGCGCCCGGTCGCGACGGGGCGCCGTGTTCGTCCGCGGGCGCGGCATCGGCCGGCGTCGCGCCCGGCACCGTGGCGGCGATCGCCTGGATCGGCAGCGCCGCACGGAAGCGGGCGAGGTACGCGGTGAAGCCGTCGACGTCGCGGTCGTCCGGCGCGACGACGTCGGTCGCCGCGGACCCGAACACCGTGGTGTCGAGGTACTCGGCGAGGGAGGTGTCGGCGGCGTGCTCGAGGTAAGCGGCGAGGACGGCGATGCCCCACGCTCCACCCTCGCTCGCGGTGGCCTCGAGGGCGACCGGCACGCGGAGGGCGGCGGCGAGCTGGCGCTGCGGCACGCCGGGCGTCCGGAAGAGCCCGCCGTGCGCGGTCATCCGGTCGACGGTGACGCCCTCGGCGTGCAGGACCTCCATGCCGATCGCGAGCGTCGCGAAGGCGCCCATGAGCTCGGCGCGGACGAGGGTGCCGAGCGTGAAGCGGGCGTCGGGAGCGCGGAGGAGCAGCGGTCGGCCGTCCTCGACGCCGGTGACGGGCTCGCCTGCGAGGTAGTTGACCGCGAGGAGTCCACCGGCGTCGGGGTCCGCGTCGGCGGCCTCGTCGAGGAGCGTGCGGAACACGGTGTCGGCGTCGACCGGGGTGCCGGCGGCCTCGGCGAAGCGGCCGAAGACCCGGGCCCAGCTGCCGATCTCGCTCGCACCGTTGTTGCAGTGCACCATCGCGACCGCGTCGCCCGCGGGGGTGGTGACGACGTCGAGCTCCTCGTGCGGGGTCGACAGCGGCCGTTCGAGGACGACCATCGCGAAGATGCTGGTGCCGACGCTGACGTTGCCGGTGCGCTGGGCGACGGCGTTCGTGGCGACCATGCCGGTGCCGGCGTCGCCCTCGGGCGGGCAGAGCGGAGCGCCGGCCTGCAGCGCCCCGGAGGCGTCGAGCCATGCGGCGCCCTCGGCGGTGAGGGTGCCGGCGTCCTGCCCGGCGACGAGCACCTCGGGCAGGAGCGCCCGGAGGTCGGGGACGCCGATCAGGTCCTGCGCGGTCGCGAGCATCGTGGCGTCGTAGTCCTGCGTCGCCGGGTCGATCGGGAACATGCCGGAGGCGTCGCCGACCCCGAGCACGTCGCGGCCGGTCAGGCGGCGGTGCACGTACCCGGCGAGCGTCGTGACGCCGTCGATGTGTGCGACGTGCTGCTCCTCGTCGAGGACGGCCTGGTACAGGTGCGCGACGGACCAGCGCAGCGGGATGTTGAACCCGAGGGCGTCGCTGAGGGCCGCTGCTGCCGGGCCGGTCGAGGTGTTGCGCCAGGTGCGGAACGGGACGAGGAGGTCGCCCGACGCGTCGAACGGCAGGTAGCCGTGCATCATCGCCGAGACGCCGACGGCACGGAAGGCCGTCGGGGCGGAGCCGTGTCGGGCCTCCACGTCGGCGACCAGGGCGGCGTACGCGCCACGGACGCCGGTCTCGACCGCGGCCAGGGGGTAGGTCCATCGCCCGTCGACGAACTCGTTCTCCCACTCGTACGAGCCGGAGGCGATGACCGTGAGGTCCTCTCCCACCAGGCACGCCTTGATGCGGGTCGAACCGAGTTCGATGCCGAGGGTCGTGCGGCCGTCCGCGATCTCGCGGGTCCGGTCGTCGCTCATGGGGGCCTCCTGCTCTCGCCGTCGAGTGAGCGCTCACACCGTAGCGCGTGAGCGCTCACACGGACAACTCGCCGCCCGTGTCGCGGCCGGCCGTCTCCGTGCGGTGCGGTCAGGCGGAGCGCCGGACGACCAGCTCGGGCTGCAGGAGCCCGTCGTCGTGCTGCCCGCCCTCGAGGAGCGCCCGCGCCGAGGCCAGCACGCGCTCCCCCATCGCCTGGAAGTCCTGGCGCACGGTGGTCAGCGGCGGCGTGAAGTGCGCCGCCTCCGGCACGTCGTCGAACCCGACGACCGCGACGTCGTCGGGGACGCGCAACCCCTCCTCCGCGAAGGCGTGCAGGACGCCGAGCGCCATCTGGTCGTTCCCGGCGAAGACGGCGTCGATCGTGGTGGCGTCGATCGCCCGGCTCGCCGCGAAGCCACTGGCCGGGGTCCAGTCCCCCTCGTACACGACCGGCGTCAGCCCGGCCGAGCGCATCGTCCGCTCGTAGGTGGCGCGGCGCACCTCGGCCTCCTGCGACACCGCAGGCCCGGCGATGTGCACGATGCGACGGTGTCCCCGGTCGAACAGGTGCTGCAGCGCGAGGGTGGTCCCGGCGGCCTGGTCGATCGCGACGGCGGCGATGGTCGCACCGCTCCCGGGGACGACGAGGCCGGAGGGCAGGGCGTCGCGCTGCACCGCGTTCGCGACGACGACGGGGACCGTCACGGGCAGGACGAGCGACGCCATCGCCTCGAGCACCCGGTTGTCGGCCGCGACGAGCACCACGGCGGCGACGTCCTGCGCGAGCAACGTCGACAGCGCCTCGGACAGGTCGTTCGGTCCGGGGTCGTCGGGCAGCGTGGAGAGGAGCACGTGGTAGCCGGCGGAGCGGGCCGCCCGTTCGAACCCGATCGCGGTGCTCGACGGTCCGTAGAGCGCATCGCCGGCACTGACGAGCCCGAGCGCACGGCTCCGGCCCCCGGCGAGGGCACGTGCGGCGGCGCGCGGGCGGTACCCGAGCTCCCCGATCGCGGTCGTCACCCGGGACCGGAAGCCGTCGCGGACGGTGGGGTCCCCGTTGATCACCCGGGACACGGTCTGGTGCGAGACCCCGGCGCGCTCGGCGACGTCGAAGATCGTCGGGGCCTTGCGTCCCCTGCCGTTCGGCGCCGCGGTGGTGGTCATCCGGTCACCGTACCGCGCCTCCCGTTCGGGGCGGACACGTCTCGAACCGGTCACGACGAGTTGACACGGCTTCGATGAACACACATGATGTGAGCGCTCACTTCGAGAGCGGCAACACATTCCCCAGCGGGACACAGCAGCCCCGCACCCGAGCGCGTCGACGTCGACGCGAGAGGAACAGAGGTACTTCGATGAAGAAGCGCAGGATCGTCGCTGGCGTCACCGCCATCGGCCTCGC
Source organism: Microbacteriaceae bacterium PS02332 (assembly GCA_029959645.1). GTDB lineage: Bacteria > Actinomycetota > Actinomycetes > Actinomycetales > Microbacteriaceae > Curtobacterium. The sequence goes on from JASCOJ010000120.1 coordinate 10,053, forward strand.
TCTCTCCCTGGCAGCCTGCTCCGCCGGCGGCCGTGCATCGTCCGGTGACGGCGGCAGCGGGAGCAACGACAACAAGGGCGCCCTCGTCGGCGTCGCGATGCCGACCAAGGTGTCGGAGCGCTGGATCAAGGACGGCAACGCCGTCAAGGGCGACCTCGAGAAGGCCGGTTACAAGGTCGACCTCGAGTACGCGGACAACAAGATCCCGCAGCAGGTCCAGCAGGTCAGCAACATGATCACCAAGGGCGCGAAGGTCCTCATCGTCGCGTCGATCGACGGTGGTTCGCTCTCCGACCAGCTCGACGCCGCCGCCAAGGCCGGCATCAAGGTGATCTCGTACGACCGCCTGCTCACGGGCAACAAGAACGTCGACTACTACGTCTCGTTCGACAACGAGAAGGTCGGCGTCGACCAGGCGAACTCGCTCCTCACCGGTCTCGGTCTGCTCGACGCGGACGGCAAGAAGACCGACAAGAAGGGCCCCTTCAACATCGAGGTCTTCGCCGGCTCGCAGGACGACAACAACGCGACGTTCTTCTTCAACGGCGCGATGAAGACCCTCAAGCCGTACCTCGACGACGGCACGATCACGATCCAGTCCGGCCAGGACGGCTTCACCCAGGCCGCGACGCAGCAGTGGGACCCGGCGACCGCCAAGGCCCGCATGCAGAACCTGATCGCGAAGTCCTACTCGGGCGGCACCAAGCTCGACGGCGTCCTCTCGCCGTACGACGGCATGTCGATCGGCATCATCTCGGCGCTCCAGGGCGCCGGCTACGGCACCGCCGACCGTCCGCTCCCGATCATCACGGGTCAGGACGCCGAGGCCGCCTCGGTGAAGTCGATCATCAACGGCCAGCAGTACTCCACCATCTACAAGGACACGCGCCAGCTGGCCGAGAAGTCCGCGTCGATGGCCGAGGACCTGCTCGCGGGCAAGAAGCCCGAGGTCAACGACACGAAGACCTACGACAACAAGGTGAAGGTCGTCCCGACCTACCTGTTCCAGCCGGTCGTCGTGACGAAGGACAACTACAAGAAGGTCCTCATCGACTCCGGGTACTACACGGACGCCGACCTCAAGTAGTCGCAACCCCCTGCAGGACAGGAGGGGGGGGGGGCCCCCCCCCCCCCCCCCCGTGCCGGGGGCCCCCCACCTGGGGGCCCGCCCCCCCCCCCCCCC
>JASCOJ010000121.1 GCA_029959645.1 Microbacteriaceae bacterium PS02332
CCGCCCCCGCCCCCCCCCGCCCCAAGCCCCCCCCCCCCCCCCCCCCCCCGCCCCCCCCCCCCCCCGGGGGGGGGGGCCCTGTCGCACGAGACGAGGGAGCGCCCGTGGAGTTCCAGCACATCGCCGGCGTCGGCGCACGCCTCTGGCGGTGGAGTCGGGACTCCGGGACCCAACCGCGCCTGGTGCACGCCGGCAAGGCGGCCGGGGCCGCGGCGCTCGCGTGGATCATCGCCCGGCACATACCCGGCGTCGCGTCGGACTACCCGTACTACGCACCGCTCGGTGCCGTCGTGGCGATGCAGACGACGGTGTTCGCCGGGCTGCGCAGCGGCGTGCAGACCCTCGTCGGGATCGCGCTCGGCATCGTCGTGGCCGGGTTCACGATGTGGATCGGGGACACCGGCATCGTCGCCGTGGCCCTGGCGGTCGGCATCGGCGTGCTCGTCGGCGGGTTCCGGGTGCTCGGCGAGGGCAGCTCCTGGGTCTCCACCGCGGCGCTGTTCGTGCTGCTGGTCGGCGGTGCCCACGCCGAGGGCTACTCGTTCGGGTACCTCGTGCAGATGGCGGTCGGCGTGGTGGTCGGCCTGCTCGTGAACTTCCTGGTCTTCCCGCCGCTGCACTTCTGGGACGCCGAGCGCCGCATCGACCAGGTGAACGGCGTCCTCGCCGACCACCTCGCCGGCCTGGCCGACGTGCTCGAGCAGGGCGAGCGGGACGAGCGGGCGTGGGACCGACAGCAGGACCGTCTCGACCAGGCGATCGCCGACGTCCGCAGCCGGGTGTCGATCGCCAGCGAGAGTCGACGGATCAACCCCCGAGGCGCCCTCAGCGGGGCACGGGCCCGGTTGCAGCGGGACGGCAGTCGCTTCCGGGCGCTCGAGCGCGTCGCCTGGTACACCACGGACCTCACCGAACTCGTCGCACGGTCCGGACCGGTCTCGGAGCACCTCGGCCGACCCGACGAGGCGTTCAGCGGTCCGCTCGTGACCGCGCTGCGCGAGGTCGCCCGGATGATCCGCGGGGAGCACCCGCCGGACGAGGGCGACCGTGCGATCTCCGAGTTGGAGACCGCGCTCGATGCCTCCCGCGAGGACCCGTCCGCCGTCGCCGTGACGTCGGCGGCACTCGTGGCGCTCCGCGGGATCGTCGAGTCCGAGCGCCGGGCGACCCGGGACGCCGACACCGAGACCGGGCCGGCCGAGCCGGAGCGTCGGGGCCTCGGTGACCGGTTGCGCGGCCGCCTCGGCCGTCGGCGCAGCAGCAGCGGGCGCTGACGCCGAGCCGCGGCCCCGCCAGCCCGCTCGTCGACGGTCGACCGTAGACTCGCTCCGTGCCCGCCCAGCCCCGCGTCGCCGTCCTCGGACCCGTCACGGTCGAGGACCCCGCGGGCGTCCCCACGGTCGTGTCGGGAGCCCTCCCGCGGGCGTTCCTGACCGCGCTCGTGCTCGCGCGTGGGCACACCGTTGCGACCGGCACGCTCATCGACGAGCTCTGGGGCACGACCCCGCCGAAGGGCGCCCGGGCGGCGCTCCAGACGCTCGTTTCGCGCCTCCGCCGGAGCACGGCCGACGGGCTCGTGGTCTCCACGAGCACCGGGTACGCCCTGGCCGTGCAGCCCGAGGACGTCGACCTGACCCGGGCTGAGCAGGTCGCCGCCGACGGCGACGCCGCCGACGCCGACGTCCGTGCGGCGCTCGCCCTCTGGCGGGGGGACCCGGGCGCCGACGTGGAGGGCGACCTCGGCACGGCACTGGCGGACCGGGCCGCGGCCGTCCGACGTACACTCCGCCGCTCGCACGGCGCCGCCCTGCTCGACGCCGGCGACGCGGCGGGCGCCGCCGACCTCTGGCAGGAGCAGGCCGATGCCGACCCGTTCGACGAGGTCGCGGTGGCCGGCGCCATGCGCGCCCTCGCCGCCGCCGGGCGGACCACCGAGGCGCTCGCCCGCTTCGCCGCACACCGCGAGCGCCTGGCCGAGGGACTCGGCGCCGACCCGTCGGCCGACCTCGTCCGCCTCAACGCGGACCTGCTCCGACGCGCCGCCCCGCTCCCGGGCACGCGCCGCCGTCTCGGGCTGCGGGCAGCGCCGACGCCGCTGGTCGGACGGGAGGCCGACCTCGCCGCCGTCACGGACCTCCTGTCCCGCGGGCGGCTGGTCACGGTCCTGGGAGCGGGCGGCCTCGGCAAGACCCGGCTCGTCCAGGCGGTCGCCGCCACGGTGGCGGAGGACCAGGGCGTGGCCGTGCTCGAACTCGCGCCGCTGACGTCCGGCGACGACGTCGTCCCCGCGCTCGGCGCGCTGCTCGGGCTGGCCGAGGTGCGGGGTGCTCGGTCGCTCCGGGACGCCGTCGTCTCGGACCTGCGGGGCCGCGTCGTCCGCGCCCTCGGCGACGAACCGACCGTGCTCGTGCTCGACAACTGCGAGCACCTCGTCGCGGAGGTTGCCGCGTTCGCCGCCGACCTGCTCGCGGTCCTCCCCGACCTGCGGATCCTGACCACCTCGCGGGCACCCCTCGCGATCCCCGGTGAGGTCGTCGCGCCGCTCGCGCCGCTCCCGGTCGAGGCCGACGGCGCGGCGGTGCGGCTGTTCACCGAGCGGGCCCGGGCGGCTCGACCGGGTGCGGTGCTGCCGGTGGACACCGTGCGGGCGATCTGCACGCGGCTCGACGGCTCACCCCTGGCCATCGAGCTCGCGGCGGCGCGCATCCGCGGCATGAGCGTCGAGGAGATCGAACGGCGGCTCGACGACCGGTTCGCCCTGCTCCGCGGCGGCGACCGCAGCGCCCCGGAACGGCACCGGACGCTGCTCGCGGTGATCGAGTGGAGCTGGCGGCTGCTCGACGACGGCGCCCGCGACCTGCTCACCCGGCTCGCGCTCTTCCCCGACGGCCTGGCGGTCGACGCGGTCGAGGCCGTCGCCGATCCGGCACGGCACGACGACGCCCTGGACGACCTCGCCGAGCTCGTGGAGCAGTCGCTCGTGCAGCTCGTCGAGCACGAGGGCGAGCCGGTGCGCTACCGCCTGCTCGAGACCGTGCGGGAGTTCGGCGCCGCCCGGCTCGCGGACCGTGGTGCCACCGCCGAGGTCCGGGCCGCGATGCTCCGCTGGGGGCGCGACTTCTCCGCTCCGCGACTCGTGTTCACGGCGACCGGCGCGGCCCAGCGGCGGGCGTTCCGTGAGGTCGCGCTGGAGGCCGACAACCTCGTCACCCTGCTGCGGTGGGGCCTGCAGGACGGTGACCACCGCGCGGTCGCGCAGGTCTTCGCCGCGCTCGGCGGGTACTGGACCCTGCGCGGTGCCCACGGTGAGGTCGCCACGATCGCCCCCGACGTGCTGCCGCAGCTCCGACGCCACACCCCGCTGCCGGAGTACCACGCCTCCGTCGTGCTCGGACTGGTCCTCATCGGAGCGACGTCGGTCTTCACGGACCGCCGCACGGCCGCGCGGGCGATCTCGACCCTGCGCCGGGTCGTGCGGTCCGGGCCGACCGGGTCGGCGACCCTGGACGCACAGGCGGCGCTGCTGCTCACCCTCGGGCGACCCGCCGACGGCACGGCGATGCTCGCCCGGTACCGGGACGACGCCGACGAGGGCGTGGCGTGCCTGGCGTTCCTGCTCAGCGCGCCCCTCGCCGAGAACGACGGCGACCACGCCGACGCGCTGCGCTTCGCGCGGCGGGCCGAGGTGCTCGCCGCCCGCGTCGACGACGCCTGGGCACGCGGGTCCGGTGCCGTCACGATGACGCAGTTGCTCGCGCAGAACGGGCAGCACGCCGAGGCGCTCGCCGCGGCGGCCGTGGCACGGGAACGGCTCGAGGTCTTCGGGGCCGAGGACGACCTGTACGAGATCGGGTGGACGGTCGGGCTCTGTGCCGCCGCCACGGGCGACGTCGCCCTGGCCCGGACGGTCGCGGCGGACCTCGGGGCCCAACCGGTCACGAACCGTGGCGGCTTCGAGGACGACGGCGTCCAGGTCGGGGTGCTCGCGATCGCGATCGACGCCGAGTGCAGCCGTGCGCGCGGTGACGTCATCGGCGGAGCCGAGGGGTACCAGCGCGCGTGGGACTACGTCCTGCCCCGCCGCCGGCGCACGCAGAACTGGTGGCTGATGGCCGGCGCCGCACGGGTGGCAGCGCGGGACGAGGCGGTGGCGAGCCGACCCGGCGAGGCCGAGCCGGGCCTCCAGGCCGAGCAGCAGGCCGTCGCGCGCCGTCTGCGGGTCGGGGCCCTGGTGATGCTGCGTCTGCACCCGGCATGGCTCGACCTGCCGGTCATCGGCACCGCGCTCGTCGGGGTGGCGCTCGTCGCGCTCCGGTGCGGCATGCACGCCGAGGCGGCGCGGTGCTGGGGCCTCGTCACCCGGTTGGGCTCGCGGCAGGACTTCGCGGTCCTCGCCCACCGGCGCCTGCGTCCGCTGTTCGTCGACGTGGTCGGCGCCGACGCGGTCGCGGACGCCGAGACGGCCTCGGCCGGGTGGGACCGGGCCGAGGCCGTGCGGGCGACGCGCACGCTGCTCGAGGAGCTGCGCACGAGCGCATGACGGGGGAGGCGCTCAGGCCTTCCGCATGTACGCGCGGACCGTGAGCGGCGCGAACACCGCGACGACGACGGCTGCACCGAGCAGGGAGAGCCACAGGTCGCCGCCGACCTGACCGTGGTTGACGAGCTCGCGCACCGCGGTGATGAGGTGCGAGATCGGGTTGACCTCGGAGAACCAGCGCAGCCAGTCCGGCAGGGTGTCCGCCGGGACGAAGGCGTTCGACAGGAACGTCAGCGGGAAGAGCACCAGGTTCGAGATGCCCGAGACGCTCGACGCGGTGCGGGCGACGACGCCGAAGTAGGCGAAGACCCAGCTGATCGCCCAGGCCACGACGACCACGAGCAGCCCGGCGAGGAGCACCGCGCCGATCCCGCCCTCGGGTCGGAGGCCCATCGCGAAGCCCGTCGCGAACGTGATCGTCGTCGCGATGGCGTACCGGACGGTGTCGGCGAGGAGCGCGCCGGCGAGCGGGGCGATCCGGGCGATCGGCAGCGACCGGAAGCGGTCGAAGACGCCCTTGTCCATGTCCTCGCGGAGCTGGACGCCCGTGACGATCGACGAGGTGATGTTCGTCTGCACGAGGATGCCCGGGATGATGATCGGCAGGTAGGCCGCCACGTTGCCGGAGATCGCGCCGCCGAAGATGTACGTGAACATCACGGTGAAGACGATCGGCATGAGCGTCACGTCGAACAGCTGCTCGGGCGTGCGCCGGACCTTGATGAGTCCGCGGTACGCCATGGTCAGGGACTGCCGGACGGTCGCGCCGAGCCCGGTGCCGCCGATGCCGGGGCGCGGGGTGATGCGCGGTCCGCCGGTCGGGCCCGTCGGGCCGGTGGCGAGGTCGGTCGTGCTGAGGGTGGTCATGCGATGCTCCCTTCGAGCTCGCGTCCGGCGTCCTCGGCCGCGTCGGCGGTCGGGGTGCCGGTGATGGTCAGGAAGACCTCGTCGAGCGTCGGCTTCTGCACGCTCATCTCGGCGAGGGAGACGCCGGCGTCGCGGAACGCCACCAGCAGGTCGGTGACGCGGTCCGGGTCGGCCATCGGCGCCGTCAGCCGCGACCCCTCCGGGCTCACCACGGCCGGGGTGCCGAGGACGCGCCGGACGATGTCCGCCGCGTCGGTCAGGGACGCGGTCGCGGTCTCGGCGAGCCGGAGTTGCAGCGACGCGGTGCCGATCGAGGCCTTGAGCTCGTCGCTCGTGCCCTCCGCGACGACCCGGCCGCGGTCGATGACGGCGATGCGGTCGGCGAGCTGGTCGGCCTCGTCGAGGTACTGCGTCGTCAGCAGCACCGTGGAGCCCGTCGTGACGAGCTCCCGGATGGTGTCCCACATCTGCGCACGCGTGCGGGGGTCGAGGCCCGTGGTCGGCTCGTCGAGGAAGATCAGCGGCGGCTGCGCGATGAGGCTCGCCGCCAGGTCCAGGCGCCGGCGCATGCCGCCGGAGAACGCCTTGAGCGGCCGGGTCGCGGCCTCCGTCAGGCCGAACCGCTCGAGCAGCTCGTTCGACTTCCGCTTCGCCTCGGCCCGGGAGAGCCCGAGCAGCCGGGAGAACACGACGAGGTTCTCGGTCGCGCTCAGCGTCTCGTCGATGCTTGCGTACTGCCCGGTCACGCCGATGAGCCGACGGACCTGCTGCGGCTCGCGGCGGACGTCGTGGCCGAACACCCGCGCCTCGCCGGCGTCGGGCTTGAGCAGGGTGGCGAGCATGCTGATCGTGGTGGTCTTGCCGGCGCCGTTCGGGCCGAGCACGCCGTACACGGTGCCGGCCTCGACACGGAGGTCGACACCGTCCACGGCGCGGTTCTGCCCGAAGGTCTTCACGAGGCCGGTGGCCTCCACCGCGAGGGGTGTCGTGGTCATCGTCGGTTCCTTTCGTCGATGTCGAGGTCGATGGTGCCGCCGGCCACTCACGCGGTACTGACACGACGCTGACGTCGCTACCGTGGTCGTGTGAGCGACGAGACGGTGCGACTGCGGCTCGACGTCGCCTACGACGGGGCCGCGTTCTCCGGGTGGGCCCGGCAGCCGGGGCTCCGCACGGTGCAGGGTGCCCTCGAGGACGCCCTCGCGACGGTCTTCGCGCGCTGGGGCACGCCGCCGCTGCTCACCGTCGCCGGGCGGACCGACGCCGGGGTGCACGCGTCCGGACAGGTCGCACACCTGGACCTCACGTCCGAGCAGTGGGGGAGCCTCACCGCCCCGCGCCGGACGGCATCGACGGGCCGGACCCCCCTGGACGGGCTCGTCAGGCGGCTGAACGGCCTCGCCGGTCCGGACGGGGACGTCGTCGTCGTCCGGGCATCGGTCGCGCCGGCCGGGTTCGACGCCCGGTTCTCCCCGCTCTGGCGCCGGTACCGGTACCGCGTCGCCGACGCCGACGCCGTCCGCGACCCACTCCGGCGCGGGCACACGCTCTGGCACCCGGCGCGGCTCGATGCGGCAGCGATGGAGCGCGGTGCGCTGACGTTGCTCGGGCTGCACGACTTCGCGACGTTCTGCAAGCCGCGCGAGGGCGCCACCACGATCCGGACGCTCCAGGAGTTCCGCTGGGACCGCGAGCCGGACGGCGTGCTGGTGGCGAGCCTCCAGGCCGACGCCTTCTGCCACTCCATGGTGCGCGCGATGGTCGGCGCGACCCTCGCCGTCGGCGCCGGGCGCCTGTCGCCCGCCGACCTGGAGGCGCTGCGGGTCGCCGAGGAGCGCACCAGCGCCTTCGCGGTCGCGCCCGCCAAGGCGCTCACGCTCACCGAGGTCGGGTACCCCGACGACGACGGGCTGGAGGCCCGGGCCACGCAGACCCGCGCACGTCGCGACGCCGAGGGGCACCGGCCCGGCGACTGAGCGGGCCCGAGCGATACCGTCGAGGGATGGCTCCCCGCGCACCCCGTTCCGTCGTCTCCGTCGCACCCGGAGTGGTCTTCGTCGAGGGGCCGGTGTCGAACTGGGTGGTCCTGGCCGAGGAGGACGGCGTCGCGCTCATCGACGCCGGGTACCCGGCGGACACCGACCTGGTGCTCGACAGCGTCCTGCTCGCCGGGCACGACCTCGAGGACCTCCGGCGCGTGTACGTCACGCACGGGCACGTCGACCACGTCGGCGGCCTGCCCGGCATCCTCGCGCGCTTCCCGCACGTCGAGGTGCTCGCGCACGCCGACGAGGTCGCCAACGTCCGCGGGCCGGCGCGTCAGCAGGTCACCCCGGCCGAGATCGGCGGACGGCTGGCGTCGGTCCGGGTGGCCCGGTGGCTCGGGCGGGCGGTCGCCTCGCAGGCGCTGACGTCCGTCGCGGTGCCGACCGCGCGCGCCTTCACCGCCCGCGACTTCGACGGTCGCGCGATGTCGCCGCTGCCGGCGCCGGGGCACACGAGCGGGTCCACCGCGTACCTGCTGCCGGCGGCGGACGCGATCGTCACCGGGGATGCCGTCGTCACCCACCACGACACGCAGCCGGCATCGTGGGCACCGCGGCCGCGGATGATCACGTCGTTCTTCACGGCCGACCAGGAGGCCGCACTCGCGTCGGCGCGGGTGCTGCCGTACCCGGAGATCGTGCTGCCGGGGCACGGGCCGGCCGTCCACCGCGTCGGACGGGAGTGGGTGCCGATCGGGCAGTGACCCCGAGGCGGAACGGTGCGTCGACCCCTGTCCGGGTGACGGGATTTCACCTGGTCGTAACCTGTACGACCGCACACGTCCGTAGCGTGTCCGGGACCCCCCAGTCCTGAACCGAAGGCCGTCATGCCCAGAACCGTCGGGCGCACCCTGCTGTGCGCCACGGCTGCCGCGACACTCCTCGCCGCACCGCTCGTCACCGTCAGCGCCGCCACCGCCAACCCCGCGGGCACCGGACTCGTCATCCAGGAGGCGTACCTCAAGGGCGGCAGCGCCAACGCCTTCTACAACCAGAAGTTCGTCGAGATCGGCAACCCGACCGGGACTGCCGTGTCCCTCGCCGGCTGGTCCCTGCAGTACCGGTCCGCCACCGGCACCGGTGCGTTCAGCACGAGCGCCCTCGAGGGCACCGTCCCGGCGCGGGGCACCTTCCTCGTGTCGATGGCAGGCAACGGGAGCAAGCCGGTCGGTGCCGCGCTGCCCACGGCCGACGACACGGCGACGCTGAACCCGTCCGGGACCACCGGCACGCTCCTGCTGTCCGACGGGGCCGCGGCGCTCACGCTGCCCGCCGGCCCGGTCGCGACCGGGACGCCCGGGGTCGTGGACCTGCTCGGGTACGGCGCCTCGTCCACCGTCGAGGGGGCCGTCCGGACCGTCGACGGCGACAACACGATGCCGAACGCCCTCGTCCGCCAGGGCACCGCCGACACCGACGTCAACGCGACGGACTTCTCGAACACGACGACGGTCACGCCGCGCAACGCCGCCGGGGAGACCGCCGGCGGTGGCACCCCGGCGCCGGGCGGTGGCGGCACGACCCCGCCGACCGGCCCCGCCGTCGCCGCGACGATCCCGCAGGTCCAGGGCACGACCAACACCTCGCCGTACGTCGGCCGGACCGTCACCACGAGCGGTGTCGTCACCGCGGTGTACGCGACCGGTGGACTGAACGGCTACACGATCCAGACGCCGGGCACCGGTGGCGCGGTCGACCTCGCGACCCGCACGGCGTCCGACGGCCTCTACGTCTTCTCGGCCGCCACGGCCGGCCTGGTCGCGATCGGCGACCACGTCGAGGTCACCGGTGCGGTGTCGGAGTTCAACGGCTTGACCGAGCTCACCGTGGCGGGTGCGGCGGACCTCCGGAAGCTGAGCACCCCGGCGGCGGCACCGCAGCCGGCCGCCGTCGCCTTCCCGCGCACCGACGCGCAGCGCGAGTCGCTCGAGAGCATGCTCGTCGCACCGCAGGGCGCCTACACGGTGGCCGACAACTACACGACGAACCAGTACGGCGAGATCGTGCTGGCGACGGGCACGAAGCGGCTCATCCAGCCGACCGAGGTGGCCCGTCCGGGCAGTGCCGAGGCAGCGGCCGTGGTCGCCGACAACGCCGCCCGCCGGGTCACGCTCGACGACGGTGCGAGCACGAACTTCCTGACGAAGGCCAACCAGGGCATCCCGGTGTCCTGGCTGTCGAACGACGCCCCGGTCACGGTCGGCGCCGCAGCGACCTTCACGAAGCCGGTCGTCCTCGACTACCGGAACGACGCGTGGAAGTTCCAGCCGACGACGCCGATCACCGGCGCGACCGCGAAGGCCGACCTGCCGACGTCGTTCTCGGACGTGCGGACCGCGAAGCCCGCCGACGTCGGTGGGGACCTCAAGCTCGCCGGGTTCAACGTGCTCAACTACTTCCCGACCACGGGTGACCAGCTGACCGGCTGCACGTACTACACCGACCGCACGGGTGACCCCGTCACGGTCAACTCCGGCTGCGACGCCCGTGGAGCCGCCGAGCAGGAGGACCTCGCCCGCCAGCAGGTCAAGATCGTCGGGGCGATCAACGGTCTCGGCGCCGACGTCGTCTCCCTCGAGGAGATCGAGAACTCCGCCCGCTTCGGTCAGGACCGGGACGCCGCGGTGGCCACCCTCGTCGCCGCGTTGAACGCCGCGACCGGATCGGACACCTGGGCGTACGTGCCCTCCCCGGCCGTGGTGCCGGCGAGCGAGGACGTCATCCGCCTCGCGCTCATCTACAAGAAGGCCCGCGTGGTCCCGACCGGCGAGTCGACGATCCTGCTCGACAGTGCGTTCACGAACGCACGGCAGCCCGTCGCCGACGCGTTCCGCCCGGTCGGCGGCGCGGCGGACGACGAGTTCCTCGTGATCGCGAACCACTTCAAGTCGAAGGGCTCCGGCACCGGCGAGAACGCCGACCAGGGCGACGGCCAGGGCGCGTCCAACGCCGACCGCGTGCGGCAGGCGAAGGCCCTCGCCACGTTCTCCACCGCGATGCAGGCGCAGTACGGCACGGACGCGGTGTTCATGCTCGGCGACTTCAACGCCTACAGCGAGGAGGACCCGATGGTCGTCCTCCGCGACGCCGGCTACACCGACCTCGGTCCGGCCCGGGACCGCTCGGAGTACTCGTACGTGTTCAGCGGGCTGAGCGGCTCGCTCGACCACGTGCTCGCCTCGCCCGCGGCGCTCGCCGCCGTCACCGGGGTGGACATCTGGAACATCAACTCGACCGAGTCGGTCGGCCTGGAGTACAGCCGGTACAACTACAACGCGACCGACCTGTACACCGCCGACGTCTACCGGGCGAGCGACCACGACCCGATCCTGGTCGGCTTCGACGTCGCGGACGCCGCCGAGCCGGGTGCCGGCGGGACCACGCCGACGCCCACGCCGGGGACCGGCACGACGCCGACCCCGGTGCCGTCCTCCACGCCGACGCCCGGCGCTGTCGTCGGCGGCGGTGCCAGGCCGTCCGCGGGCGGCGACCTCGCCTTCACGGGCGCGGAGCTCGGCGGCGGCATCGCCGCGGCGCTCGCGCTGCTCGCGGCCGGTGGCGGGCTCCTCGTGACGCGGCGTCGCCGACGCGCCTGACGCACGTGCCCCGGGAGGGGGGGGGGGGGGGGGGGCCCCCCCCCCCCCCCCCCCCCCCGGGGGGCGGGGGCGGGGGCGGGGGGGGGGGGGGGGGGGG
>JASCOJ010000122.1 GCA_029959645.1 Microbacteriaceae bacterium PS02332
GAGGGGGCCCGCGCCGCCGCCGGGGGGACCGACGCCGACCGGGGCGTCCGCACGCCGGAGCCGGCCGCGGAGACCCCGCCGGTCCGTCGACGGGTGCTGGGCGCACCGGACGCGGCCCGGACCGAGGGCGACTCGCTCTGGGGGCGCCTCGCCGACCGCGCGAGCCGGAACGACCGAGCCGACCGGGACGACCGGCCGCGCGAGCGGTGACCGACCTCGACGCCGTCCGGGCCCGCGCCACGGAACTGCTCCAGGAGCACCTGGGGGACGGGTCCTGGACGTTCGCGTTCGACCACGCGAAGACGCGTGCCGGGCAGTGCGACTTCGCCCGCCGCCGCATCACGGTCAGCCGCCACCTCGCGGCACGGTTCAGCGCCGACGACGTCGAGCAGGTCCTGCTCCACGAGGTCGCGCACGCCCTGAGCGGCCCGCGCGCCGGTCACGGGCCCACGTGGCAGCGCACCGCCCGTCGCCTCGGGTACACGGGGTCACGGCTGCACGACGGGCCGATCGCGAGCGAGCTGGCGCCCTGGGTGGGCACCTGCCCCGCCGGGCACGAGCACTTCCGCTACCGCACGCCGACCCGTCCGCTCGCGTGTGCCCGCTGCGGACGGCGGTTCGACGAACGGAACGTGATCGCGTGGCAGCGGCGGACGACCCCGACCGCTACCGCAGACCTGCGGAACCGGGTCGAAGGCGCGCCGGTCACCCGCTAACCTGATCGGATGCGGACAGGGCAGGACATCCGGACCGATGCGGGGTCCTCGTGGTTCTTCGACGCCGGTCGCATCGCCCTGGACTTCGCGCACACCGGCGGGTTCGCCGACGACCCCGACCGCCGTCGACCCCGAGCCCACCTCGGGGAACTCCTCGCGAGTCCGGCGGACCTCGACGAGTGGCTCTCCCTGCACACCGAGCCCATCGACGTCGGTGCGACCGCGCGGGAGCTGCAGGACGCCCGGGCCCTCCGCGCGGCGATCGCCCGGCTCGCGGTGGCCGCCTCTCCCGCACCCGCCTCGACCGCGGCGGAGCGGTCGGCGGTCGCCGTCGGGCTCCGTGCCGGGACCGGGCGGACCCGGCCCACGCCGGACGACATCGACACCGTGAACCTCTTCGCGGCCCTGCCGGACGTGCCCCCGAGCCTGCCCGGTGGCCGCCGTCGTGCCGGTGCGAACCGGGTGCGGCTCGCCCAGGCGCTGTCGAGCGTCGCGCGGGACGCGGTCGCGCTCCTGACCGAGGTCGGGTTCGACGACGCCGAGGCCGAGGGGCGCACGGCACGGCTCAGCCGGTGTTCGGCGGACGACTGCGGGCTCGTCTTCTACGACTCCTCGCGCGGGGGCACCCGGCGCTGGTGCTCGATGCAGCGCTGCGGGAACCGCGCCAAGGTCCGGGCGCACCGCGCGCGTCGCGCCGCCGCCTGACGCCGCTGCTCCCCGGACCACCACCCTGCCGGAACGCCGAACGGGGCCCCGGCGACCGGGACCCCGTTCCGTCGTCCGTGGATCAGAACTCGAGCGCGCCCTCGACGGACTTGGCCTTCATGCGGGCCAGCGCGAGGTTCGCCCGCGCGCGGTCGAGCACGAAGTAGATGAAGACCTCGGGCTGGCGCGACAGCGGGCGGATGATGTGGAACTGCGACGACAGGGTGATGAGGATGTCGTCGATCGAGTCGGCGAGACCGAGCGACCGGGCGGTCTTGAGCTTGGCGCGGACGACCTCGGTGTTGCCGGCGGCGGCGAGCTCGAGGTCGATGCCGGAGCCGGCACCGCCGAGGAGCATGCCGGAGCCGCTGTCCACGACCGCGGCGGCCATGGCGCCGTCGACGGAGACGAGTTCGTTGAGCGATTCGTTGATGGAGGCCATCTGGGGTTCCTTCGGGTTCAGTTCGTCGGTCCGCCAGGGCAGCGGGCCGGATCGGGAGGGTCGGTCGGTGGTCAGCCCCAGGCCCGCACGGGCTCCGGGAGGGGCGCACTCGGCAGGCCGGCCGCGATGCGGGCGGCGCACCGGCGCGACAGCGTGAGGGCCTTGCCGAGCATCTCGTCGGTGTCGAAGAGCGCCGCGAGGACGATCGTCGAACCGGGGATACGCATCTGGATGAGGTGCCCGCGCTCGGCGGCGATGATCACGTACTCGCTCGTGCCCATGGTGAGTTCGCGGGCGACGGCCTCGCTGAGCGCCTGGATCGAGCTCGCCATGCTGGCGAAGCGTGCCCCGTCGCTGCTCGACGCGTCGGCGACCCGGACGATCTCGAAGCCGTCGTCGCTGAGCAGCGAGGCGGTGACGAGCGAGGTCGCCGTGTCCCGGACGGCAGCGAGCTCGGTGCGGCCGAGCTCGATGACGGCGGGGTCCTGGTGGGGGGCGAGGGACATCAGTGGATCACTTCCGGGCTGAGCGCCGCACGCATCTCGATGTTCGCGACGAGGGCGAGCAGCACGGTGGTCATCTGGTCGGTCTTCCGCGGGTCCACGGTGAACACCGGCACGAGCATCTCGGGGTGCGCGACCTGCAGGGCGTCCGCGAACGCCGCGGGCGAGGGGCCGACGCCGAGGTCGGCGCGGGTGATCCCGACCACGACCCCGCCGCGCTCGTGGAGCACCCGGAACTCGTCGATGAAGGTGAGCATGTCCGCGATGGGGTCGACCGCGTCCGCGTTCACGAGCACGATGAGCCCCCGCGCGCGGTCCTTGAGGATCTGCCACATGAAGTCGAAGCGCCGTTGGCCGGGGATGCCGTAGAGGCGGACCTTGTCGGTGTCGCTCACGGTGATCTCGCCGTAGTCGAGCGCGACCGTCGTGGTCTCCTTGTCGGCCGTGGCACGGTCGGTGTTCGCGGCCTCGGTGCGCACCACCGGGACCTCGCTGAGCGCCTCGATCGCGGTGGTCTTGCCGGCGCCCATCGGGCCGGCGAACAGGATGACGTGCTCGGCCATCAGCGGGCCAGCCGGTCGAGCAGGCGGCGGAACAGCCCACCGCGGGCGGGGACGGCAGTCGGCTGTGGGGTGGACTCGCGCTGGAACGCCGGGCGGGCGAGCGCGACGTCCGGCGACTCCGAGCGCAGGATGCGCATCAGGCTGAACGCGGTGACGAGTCGGCGCGCCTCGGCGGGGGCGACGTTGGCCTGCTCGGCGAGCTCGTCCACGGTCAGCGATGCGTACCCGAGCAGGGAGGTCATCCGGACGTGGTCGGGCGTGTGCGCGAGCGTGGTGAAGTTCGGCCAGCGCACCAGGCGGTAGCGGTCGTCGCGCTGCAGCCACCAGGCGAGCTCGCCGGGGAAGGAGTTGAGGCCGATGTGCCAGAGCAGCGTGTGCAGCTCGGTGCCGGGGGTGCCGGTGATGACCGCGTCGGCCGACCGCGCCTCACGACCCACACGGACGTCGCCGGGCTCCACGGGCATGTCGGCCGTGGAGGTCGTCCACCAGTAGGCGTCCGCCGCCACGTCCACGAGGAGCGGCTCGTGCCCGGAGACCTCGACGCGGAGCACCTCGTCCGGCGCGTCCCACATCGGGCGCAGCGCCATGGCGACGCGGGTCCACCCGAACCGGGGCATCGACGGGTCGCCGCCGAGCGGGAGCGTCACCGCCTGCTCGGTCGTCGTCTGCTCCTGAGCGGGTTCCATGGCGGCGTCTCCTCCCGGCGCACCGGGTGGGTGCGCGCTCCCGTGGGAACCGGCGTTCGGAACCCGTCGTCTGGACGGATCCGATTGAACCGGGGATCGCTCACGTGTCGGAAGCCCCCGTTCTGGGCGTCGGGTGTCGCCTACTCGGCCCCCGTTCTGGGCATCCACCGATCGGTCTGCGGGTGGCGCGACCGGCCGAACCCGTGGATTCGGGCTGCCGAAACCTGGCATGCTCGAGGGCATGACCGACGCCGCCGTCCAGCAGACCGGCACCCCGACCGGGACGCCGCCCGCGCCGCGGCGCCGCGCGGCCGGCCTGGGGCTGCTCGGGCCCGCCTTCGTCGCCGCCATCGCCTACGTCGACCCGGGCAACGTCGCCGCGAACCTCACCGCCGGTGCCCGGTACGGCTACCTGCTGCTCTGGGTCCTCGTCGCCGCGAACGCCAGCGCGGTGGTCGTGCAGTACCTCTCCGCGAAGCTCGGCATCGTCACGGGGAAGTCGCTGCCGGAACTGCTCGGGATGCGCATGCGTCGTGCCCCGCGTCTGCTCTTCTGGGCGCAGGCCGAGGTCGTCGCCGCCGCCACCGACGTCGCCGAGGTGATCGGTGGTGCACTCGCGCTCCACCTGCTGTTCGGCGTGCCGCTCGTGGCCGGCGGGCTCATCACCGGGGTCGTGTCGATGGGGATCCTGCTCCTGCAACACCACCGTGGCGCCCGGACCTTCGAGGCCGTCGTCACCGCGATGCTCGTCGTGCTGACCGTCGGGTTCTGCGCCGGACTGCTGTTCGCCCAGGTCGACCCGGCGGCGCTCGTCGCCGGCATAGCCCCGCGGTTCGCCGACTCCGGCTCGGTGCTGCTCGCCGCGTCGATGCTCGGCGCGACGGTCATGCCGCACGCCGTCTACCTGCACTCCGCCCTGGCCCGCGACCGGCACGGCGACGTCGCCGCGGGCCCCGAGCGCCGCCGGGTCCTCACGGCGACGCGCTGGGACGTCGGCCTCGCGCTCGTCGTCGCCGGCGGGGTGAACATCAGCATGCTCGTCCTCGCGGCGGCCACCCTGCAGGGGGTCGACGGCACCGACTCGATCCCCGGCGCGCAGCGCGCGATCGCGGAGCACGTCGGACCGGTCGTCGGGGTGCTCTTCGCGGTCGGGTTGCTCGCGTCCGGCCTGGCCTCGACCTCGGTCGGCTGCATGGCCGGGGCCGAGATCATGCACGGGCTCCTGCACGTCCGGGTCCCGCTCGTCGTCCGGCGCCTCGTGACGCTCGTCCCGGCGATCGTGCTCCTCGCGCTCGACGCGGACGCGACCGGACTGCTCGTCGTCAGCCAGGTGGTGCTGAGCTTCGGGATCGCCTTCGCGATCGTGCCGCTCGTGGCCTACACGTCCCGACGGAGCGTGATGGGTGCGGACGTGAACGCCACGGTCACGCGGGTCGTCGCCTGGGCGGTGGCCGCGGTGATCGTGGCGCTCAACGTCACGCTCGTCGTGCTGACGGTCAGTCCGTGACGCGGACGTCCTTCCAGAACGCCACGTAGCCGCTGTAGTCCTCGCCGACCCGGTCGAACGAGCTCGGGATGGGCTCCGGGTACGACCACGCGTTGTCCACGTGCTCCTGCCCGTCGACGGTCACGGTCCAGTACTGCGTGTCGCCCTTCCACGGGCAGTGGTACGCCGTCGGGCTCTCGGTGAAGAACTCCGTCTTCACGCTCGCCGGCGGGAAGTACCAGTTGCCCTCGATCTGGATGAGGTCGTCCTGCGGTGCGTCCGCGATCACGGTGTCGCCGATGACTGCCTGCATGGTGTGCTCCTTCGGTTCGTCGACCGGAGGCTACGCCCGCTCGATGGACGCCCACGGTGTCGTCCCGGGCCGGTACGATCGCGTGCCATGGAGACCGCTCCCGCACCCACCCTGACCGGGGACCGCGTCACGCTCGAGCCGCTGGCGCACGAGCACGCGGACGACCTCCGTGCGGCGGTGGCGGACGGCGACCTCTGGCGCACCTGGTACACCTCGGTACCGGCGCCGGGGCAGGTCGACGCGGAGATCGACCGACGGCTCGCCGAGCAGGCCGCCGGGCGCATGGTGCCCTTCGCCGTGCGCGACCGGCCGACCGGCCGTGTCGTCGGCGCCACCACGTTCATGAACATCGACACCGGGAACCGCCGCGTCGAGATCGGGCACACCTTCCTCGCGCCGTCGGCACAGCGCACCGGGATCAACACCGAGTCGAAGCTGCTCCTGCTCTCGCACGCGTTCGACGTCTGGAAGTGCATCGCGGTGGAGTTCCGGACGCACTGGCACAACACGCAGTCCCGCGCGGCGATCGCCGGGCTCGGGGCGAAGCAGGACGGCGTGCTGCGGAACCACTCGGTGGGGCAGGACGGCGCCCTCCGCGACACCGTCGTCTTCTCGGTCATCGCGAGCGAGTGGCCGACGGTCCGGCTGTCGCTGTCCGAGCGGCTCCGTCGGCACGACCGCGCCGAGGGCGCACGCCGCCGGAGCGCGCGGCACGCCTGACCCCCTGCCGTGACGGAGGCCCCGGCGTCCGCGGCCCGGGGTCCAGCGGTGCGGGTAGCGTCGCCACCATGCACGTCGGACTCCGCATCGTCCTCGACGCCCCCGCCGACGCCGTCCGCGACGCCCTGCTGCGTCCGTCGGTGATGGTGGCCGTCACCAAGCCCTTCCTCGTCTACCGGTCACTCGACCCCGCCGGGTTCCCCGAGCACTGGACGCCGCACGAGCCGCACCCGATCGCCGCGTCCACCTTCGGGGTCGTGCCGAGCGGAGCGACGCACGTCGACCTCGACCTGCACATGGTCGAGGGCGTGCCCGTCCAGGTCGACCGCGGCGGCGGCACGAGCGGGTTGTTCGCCCGGATGACCATGCGGCACCGGATGGCCGTGTCCGCGTTGCCGGACGGTCGGACCCTCCTGCGCGACCGGCTGACGTACCGGACGGACCCCGCGGTGCTCGGCGCCCTGCTCTGGCCGGGCATGTGGGTCATCTGGCAGTGGCGGGCGTTCCGGATGCGTGCCCAGGCGCCCACCTGGCGGGGCTGAGCCCACCCGCGGACCGCGGGTGGGCCTCCCGCCCGGTGCAGGACGTGCCGCCCGCCGGCGCGACGCCCGCACGGACACCGCGGCGGGCCTCCTGTCCGGTGGACGCCGAACCGTCGCGCCGCGCCTGCCGGCCGAGGAGGCCCGTGGTCCGGCGGCGTACGCTCGCACCGTGAGCCAGACGGAGACCGTTCCCGCCGATCGTGCCGAGACCGCCCTCGCGACGGTCGACTGGCGTCGGACCACCTTCGACCTGTACCGGCGCGTGCGCGCCACCGCGGACCCCGCGGAGGCCCACGCGCTCTGGCGCGCCACCCGCGACGCGATGTTCGCCGAGCACCCGGCGAGCGCGCTCCTGCCCGAGGACCGGGCCGACTTCACCGGCCTGCCGGTCGCGGCCTACGACCCGGCCTGGCGCTTCTCGGTGCCGGTCGAGGCCGCCGAGCCGCTCGCGATGGACGTCGAGACCGGCACCGACGGCGTCGTGCACTTCGACCGGCTCGGGATCGTGCGGGTACCCGACGTCGGCTCCTTCGACGTGTGGGCGCACGGCGGGTACGGCGGCGGGCTGTTCGTCCCCGTGAAGGACGCCGGCGCCGGCAAGCCGGGCGGCACGTACGGCGGCGGGCGCTACCTGCTCGACACGATCAAGGGTGCCGACCTCGGCGCCGAGGGGGACGAGCTCGTCCTCGACTTCAACTTCGCGTACAACCCCTCCTGCGCCTACGACCCCGCCTGGGCCTGCCCCCTCGCCCCGCCCGGCAACACGGTGGCCGTGGCGATCCCGGTCGGCGAGCGGTACGGCTCCTAGGGTGGCCGACATGACGACACGTCTCGTGGCGATCGACGTCGGCGGCCGGGTGCCGCCGTTCGAACAGGTGCGGTCCCAGATCGCCGCCCAGATCAGCGCCGGGTACCTCGTGGACGGGCAGCGTCTGCCGAGCGTGCGCGCGCTCGCCCAGGAGCTGCGGCTCGCGCCGGGCACGGTGGCGAAGGCCTACCAGCTGCTCGAGGAGGCCGGGCTCGTGCACACCGCGCGCGGCGCCGGGACCCGGGTGGTGCGCCCCTCCGAGGTGCCCGAGGTCGTGACCGCTGCGGCGAGCGCCCTCGTCGCCGAGGCCACCGCGGCCGGGTTGTCGCTCGACCAGGCCACCGCCGCACTGCGGGACGCCTGGCCGGCCTGACGCTGGTCGCGGCGCGCTCAGCAGTGCCGGAAGACGTGGCCCGGGTCGCCCGCGGGCACCAGGTCCCGGTCGCGGAGGATCGTCATGCGCGGGCGGTCGGGCAGCGCGCACACCGCGGACCAGTCCCGCTCGAGGGTGTCCGCGTACTCGACGTCGAGCACCCGGTCGCCGTACGCCGCCGTGTAGGCCCCGCACTCGTCGTACTGCACGCACTCCTCGGCGACGACGAAGTCGAACCCGATCCGGGTCCGGCCCGCCGAGCCGAGCTGCGGCGTGTTCTTCTGCCCCGCGGCGAGGCCGGCCCGGTGGGCGGTCTCCACGAGCAACGCGGCGAGCGCGGTGTTGCCGGCGCGGGTCAACCTCCCGCCGGAGCGCGTCCACGAGTCGAGGTTGTCGAACTCGACGGCGTCGAAGCCCCGGTCGGCGCACCGCGTGACGTCCGCGCCGAGGACGCGTGCGATGGTGGCCCGGGTCCCGGCCGAGCGGGTGTCGAGGAGCACCTCGTGCGGCCAGCCCGGGTCGGACACCGGCTTCCCCGCAGTGGTGCGGAGGAGCGCCTCCGGGTGGTCCCGCTCCCACGCCGCGGTCGCATCGGGTTGGGTCTGGAACCCGTTGACGTAACAGATGCCGTACGTCCCGGCGGCGGGACGGTCGGTGCTGTCCCGCTCGACGACGGTGACGCCCGCCGGTGGCGTGGACCCGCCGCCGAGCTGGTAGTCGGGGATGCCCGAGGTCGGCAGGTCCCGGTACCCGGCGCTGCCCGGTGTGGAACCGTGCGTGCCTGCAGTCTGGTCCGCGCCTCCCGGCCGGGCCGAACACCCGGCAGCGGTCAGGACTGCGAGCACGGCGAGCGCCGCGACGATGGACATGGTCGGAGCGCGCACGACGGGCATCCTCGCACGGCCGGGGGACGGCGGACCCGGCTCCCACTCCCGCTCGGCGCGCTGGACCGCTACACTGGGAGCACTCGAGGCGCCGATCGCCTCGTGCGTCGTACGGACGCCCCCGAAACTCCCGGTGCCCCGCCGATCAGGCAGGGACGAACACCGGTGTATCGCGCACCAGCACTCCCCCGGAATCCCGTCCGGACGGAAGAACCCGGTGCCAGGCTCTCTGCTGCGGCGACAGTGCCCGCACCCCGCGTCCCCGACGCGGACCGCGGACACGATCCCGCCCGCGCGCTGACCAGAGCGCGCCCCAGCGGCCGGCAACGGCCCGAAAGGTCATCATGACCACCACGAACCCCGCTCCCGCCGACGTCCGGTTCGCCGACCTCGGTGTCCCCACCCCGATGGTCGACGTCCTCGTCGGTCAGGGCAAGGAGAACGCCTTCCCGATCCAGGTCGACACGCTCCCGGACTCGCTCAAGGGCAAGGACGTGCTCGGCCGCGGCCGCACCGGCTCCGGCAAGACGATCGCCTTCGCGATCCCCCTCGCCGCACGCCTCGCCGCAGCACCGCGCCAGCGCCGTGCCGGACGCCCCCGTGCCCTCGTGCTCGCCCCGACCCGTGAGCTCGCGACGCAGATCGACGCGACGCTCGCCCCCCTCGCCAAGGCGATGGGCCTGAACACGACGACCATCTTCGGTGGTGTCGGTCAGGGCCGTCAGGTCGAGGCGCTGAACCGCGGCGTCGACATCGTCGTCGCCTGCCCGGGTCGTCTCGCCGACCTCATGCAGCAGGGCCACGTGAAGCTCGACGCCATCGAGGTCACCGTCCTCGACGAGGCCGACCACATGGCCGACATGGGCTTCCTGCCCGGTGTCACGAAGATCATGCAGGCGACCCCGGTCAAGGGCCAGCGCCTCCTGTTCTCCGCCACGCTCGACAACGGCGTGGACAAGCTCGTCGGGAAGTTCCTGCACGACCCGGTGATGCACTCCGTCGACGACGAGACCAGCCCCGTCGAGGCGATGACCCACCACCTGTTCGAGGTCGCCGACGCCGACGCGAAGAAGGACCTGGTCAAGGCCCTCGCCTCCGGCACCGGCCGCCGGATCCTCTTCATGCGCACGAAGCACCACGCGAAGCGCCTCGCCAAGCAGCTCTCGAGCCAGGGCATCCCGGCCGTCGACCTGCAGGGCAACCTGTCGCAGGGCGCCCGTGAGCGCAACCTCGCGAAGTTCTCGTCCGGCGAGGCCCTGGTGCTCGTCGCCACCGACGTCGCCGCCCGTGGCGTGCACGTCGACGACGTCGAGCTCGTCGTGCACGTCGACCCGCCGACCGAGCACAAGGCGTACCTGCACCGCTCCGGTCGTACCGCCCGTGCCGGTTCGTCGGGTGACGTCGTCACCGTGACGGTGCCGGCCGAGCGTCGCGACGTCGCGCAGATGATGCGTGCGGCGGCGATCAAGGTCACCCCGCAGCACGTCACCGCCACCTCCCCGGCCGTCACCGAGCTCGTCGGCGAGGTCGCCCCGTACCGCGAGGACACCACCCCGGCCGTCCAGCCGCAGCAGCCGCGCCGCCAGTCGTCCGGTGACGCCGCTGGTCAGGGCCGTGGTCGTTCGCGTGGTCGCGGCGCCCCCGCCGGTGGCACCGGTGGCCGCTCCGGAGGCTCGTCCTCCGCCGGGCGCTCGGCTGCCGGCACCGAGTCGGCCGGCTCCGGCGCACGCCGTGGCGGTCGCTCCGAGGGCGCCGGTCGCGACGACCGTGGCGCGGCCTCCGGTCAGCGCCGCGGTGCCCCGCGTCGTGCCGGTTCGGACACCACCCGTGGCGGTTCCGCGTCGGTCTGGTCCTCGGACGGCGGCTACGCCGCCGGTCGTGCCCCGCGTGACGACGCTGCTCCCGCAGCCCGTCGTGGTGGCTCGCGCCGCGCCTCCCGTCCGGCCGGCACCGGGCGCTGACCTCGTCCTGACGGACCGGTCGGGCGAACCTCAACGCTTCCTCCGAGCGTCCTGACCTCGGGGCGTACGGTACTGGTCACCGGCGGATGCGCGAGCGTCCACCGGGGAATCGTCCGTCGTCGGAAGGAGCACGTATGGCTGGGATCGAAGACATCAAGAACGCCGCTGAGAAGGCGGCAGGCAAGGCCAAGGAAGGCCTCGGCAACGCCACCGACAACGACCGCCTGAAGGCCGAAGGTCAGACCGACCAGGGCAAGGCCTCGGCCAAGCAGGGCGTCACCGACGTGAAGGACGCTGCACACGGCGTCGCCGACTCCTTCAAGAACGACAAGTAACCAAGCCGGTCTCGTACCGCGCTGCAGAGCCCCCGGGGGCGGCTCGCGGGCCCCGGGGGGCGGGGGGGTGGGGAGTGGGGGTGTGGTTTTAACAACTTGA
>JASCOJ010000123.1 GCA_029959645.1 Microbacteriaceae bacterium PS02332
CCCCGGGCGCGCGCGCCGCGGCCCCCCCCCCCGCGCCCCCGCGCCCGCCGCCCCCGGGGGGGGGGGCCCCCCGTTCCGCACGTCGGGGACGCGCGCCTGCGACGCGGTGTTGCGCGGCCCCTGGCCGACGTCAGCGGCGTGGATTACGGTGGCGGCCATGGCCCCCCTGTTGACCTCGCCGCTCGTCTCGACGCAGTGGCTCGCCGACCACCTCGGTGCCGACGAGCTGGTCGTGCTCGACGCCTCCGTGCGCACGGTCGGCGTCGGGGTGACGACGTCCTGGCACGCCGCGCGGGACGCCCACGAACGCCACGGCCACGTGCCCGGCGCGCTCTACGCCGACATGCTCGAGGACTTCGCGGACCCGGCGGCCCCGGTCCCGGTGACCCGCCCCGGAGCCGAGCAGTTCGAGTCCGCAGCGCGCGCACTCGGGGTGCACCGGGCCTCCACGGTCGTGGTCTACGACGACGACGACGGCCAGTGGTCGGCACGGCTCTGGTGGATCTTCCGCTCCTTCGGGTTCGACACCGTCGCGGTGCTCGACGGCGGGTTCCGGAAGTGGCGGGACGAAGGCCGGCCGGTGCGCATCGGCGCGATGGCCCGGCGTCCGCTCCGGTCCGCCGACGACGACGCGTTCGTCGCGGGCGAGGAGCGGCCGCTGTGGGCGGACCGCGCCCGGGTCCTCCGGGCCGTCGACGGGTCGGAGCCGGCCGCGCTCGTGCTCGCCGCCGACGCCGCCGTGCTCGGCGACGACCACCCGCCGGTGGTCCCCGGCAGCACCACGATCAGCAGCCGGCGGCTCCTCGACGCGGAGACGAACGCGTTCCTCCGCCGCCCCGCCCTCGCGGACGCCTTCACGGCGGTGTCCGACGCCGACGAGGTCGTCGCCTACTGCGGGGTCGGCAGCGCCGCGTGCGTCGACGCGCTGGCCCTGACGGTGCTCGGCCACGAGAAGGTGCGGGTCTACGACGGATCACTGGCCGAGTGGTGGCGGGAGCCGGTCGCGTCCTGAGCCGACCGGGGCACGGCGTCAGGTGCCCGCCCGGCGCGGACTAGCGTTGCTGTCATGAGCACCAGACGCGCCGTCGTCCTCGGCGGCACCGGCGGCATCGGGTCCGCGGTCGTGCGGGACCTCCTCGACGTGAGCGGCCGTGGCGGTGACGACTGGCAGGTCGACGTCCTGGCGCGGAACGGTGGTCCGGCCGCGGACGCGCTCGTCGCCCGTGGTGCGACCTTCGTCGCGGGCGACCGCCGCGACCGGTCGACGCTGCGTGACCTGCTGCGCCCGGGCGCCGACCTGCTCGTGGACACCGTGGGGCTGACGCGGGACGACGCGGTCCAGCTGCTGCCGTTCATCGACGACGTCGGGTCGACGGTCTTCATGTCGTCCAAGGCGGTCTACGTCGACGAGCAGGGACGGCACGCCAACGCGACCGAGAAGCCGGTGTTCGGCGGTGCGGTCACCGAGCTGCAGCCCACGATGCTGCCGAACGACGACGACCCCACGTCCCGCGAGGGCTACGGTGCCGCGAAGGTCGCCGCGGAGCAGGTCCTGCTCGACCACGGCGCCCCGGTCACGGTGCTCCGTCCGTCGAAGGTGTACGGCGAGGGCATCGGGCGGCCGCGCGAGTGGTTCGTCGTCCGACGGGTGCTCGACGGGCGGGAGCGGGTGCTGCTGGCGGACCACGGGCGCGGTGTCGACCACACGACCGCCGCCTCCGGGATCGCGACCCTCGTCCGGCTCGTCGCCGACGCACCCGACCGTCGGATCCTCAACGTCGCCGACGAGACGGCGCCCTCGGTCCTGGAGATCGTCCGGACGATCGCCGGGCACCTCGACCACCGCTTCGAGGAGGTCCTGCTCGACGAGGACGCCCCCGCGTTCGTCGGCGGGACCCCCTGGTCGACGCCGTCCCCGTTCGTGCTCGACACCACGGCAGCCCGGGCGCTGGGGTGGACACCGCCGTCGTACGCCGAGGCCGTCCGGCCGGAGCTCGACTGGCTCGTCGAGACGGCGCGCCGGACCCCGGCCGACGGCGACGTGCCGTGGGCGGCCGACCCGTTCTGGGAGCGCATGTTCGACTACGGCCCCGAGGACGCCGCGCTCGCCCTGCTCTCCCTCGGGCTCGGCTGAGCCGCGCTCTCCACAGATCGAGTGGAGGGCGTGCGGCGTCCAGGGCCGGCGGGGCACGCTGGGGGCATGGACGACAACCGGCTCGGGACCGCGGTCAGCCCCTACCTGCGGCAGCACGCCGACAACCCCGTCGACTGGCGGGAGTGGGGCCAGGACGCCTTCGACGAGGCCCGTGCGCGCGACCTCCCGGTGATGGTCTCGATCGGGTACGCGACCTGCCACTGGTGTCACGTCATGGCCCGGGAGAGCTTCGCCGACCCGGAGGTCGCGGCGCTGCTGCGGGAGACCGTCGTCGCCGTGAAGGTCGACCGCGAGGAACGTCCTGACGTCGACGCCAGCGCGATGGCCGCCGCGAGCGCGTTCACCGACCAGCTCGGGTGGCCGCTGACGGTCTTCATGACGCCGAACGCGCACGTCTTCTACGCGGGGACGTACTCGCCGCCGCAGCCGGTGGGACAGCACCCGTCCTTCCGGCAGGTCATCGGGGCGGTGACCGATGCCTGGCGCAACCGTCGGACCGAGGTGGACGCAAACGCAGCCGCCATCGCGGGGGCGATCCGGCAGGGTGCCGAGGCGGACGCGGCGCGTGCCGGAGGCGACGTCGGCGGGAGTGGCGACGCTGGCCTCCCGGCCGTGGCGGCGGTGCACGGCGTCGTCGACGATCTCGTCCGTGCCGAGGACCCGGAGTTCGGCGGCCTCGGGGGCGCACCGAAGTTCCCGAACGCGCCGCTCCTGGAGTTCCTCCGCGATGCCGCCGCGGACGGAGCGGACGCGGCCGACCCGTTGCTCGACCGCGCACTGGCGGCGATCCGCCGTTCGGAGCTGACCGACGCGGACGGCGGGGTCTTCCGGTACGCGACCCGGCGCGACTGGTCGGTCCCGCACTACGAGCGGATGCTCTACGACAACGCCGGGCTGCTCGCGGTCGCGGGTGCCGAGCAGGCCCGCGGCATCGCGGACTTCCTCCGCGACACCCTGCGCCGCGACGACGGCGCGTTCGTCGCTGCGCAGG
The DNA here is from genome assembly GCA_029959645.1 of Microbacteriaceae bacterium PS02332. Classification (GTDB taxonomy): domain Bacteria; phylum Actinomycetota; class Actinomycetes; order Actinomycetales; family Microbacteriaceae; genus Curtobacterium. Next base: position 3,147 of record JASCOJ010000123.1, read on the forward strand.
ACAGCGAGTCGACGATCGACGGCCGCCGGGTTGAGGGCGAGTGGTACCGGCGTCCGCTCGACGAGCGCGGACAGCTCGACCCGCCGCCCCTCGACGACCAGGTCCTGACCGGGTGGAACGGGCTCGCGATCCGTGGGCTCGCGATCGCGGGTCGGCGCCACGGCGACCCGGAGATGGTCGCCCTGGCCCGGGACGCCGCGGACGCCGTCATCGCCGCGCACCTGCGCGACGGGCACGTCGTCGTCCGTGCCAGCACGCCGCGCGGCGTCTCCGCAGCAGGGCCGACCATCGAGGACCTCGGCCTGCTCGCCGAGGGGCTGCTCGAACTCGCCCTCGTGACCGGCGACGTCCGGTACGCGTCGATCGCCCGGACGGTCACCGACGACGGGCTCGCCGGTGCCCTCACCGTCGACCCGGTGCTCGCCGCGGCCGGCACGGCGACCGGCGAGCAGCCGCAGACCGCGGTGCGCTCCGGCACCGTCGCCCTGGCCGGCGCGGCGACGATCCTCGCCGCGTTGACCGGCGAGGACCACCACCGGGCGGCCGCGGTCCGCCTGGTCGCCGAGCGGGCGCGGACCGGGGTCGGGCGGCCACTGGGCCGCACCGACGCCCTCGGGCTGGCCCTCGCGCTGCAGCACCCGTCACGCGAGGTCGTGGTGGTGACGGACGACCCGAGCGGCCCCGTCGCGCAGGGCCTGCTCGCCGCGGTGCAGGACGCGGACCGGCCGGGCACCGTCGTCGCCACGGTCACCTCGGCACAGGCCGCCGCGTGGGCCGACGCCGGGTTCTCGCTCTTCGCCGGGCGCGCTGACGCCGTCGACGTCGCCTACGTGTGCCACGACCACGTCTGCGCGCTCCCGGCCCGGACGGGTGCGGAGCTCACGGCACAGCTGGGCGGCTGATGGCGGACGCGCCGGGGCGGTATCCTGGAATGCTCATGTCGACTCTGCCCGTCATCACGTACCCGCCCGAGCTGCCCGTGTCGCAGCGGCGGGACGACATCGCTGCTGCGATCCGCGACAACCAGGTCGTCATCGTCGCCGGCGCAACCGGGTCCGGAAAGACGACGCAGCTGCCGAAGATCTGCCTCGAGCTGGGGCGCGAGCACATCGGGCACACGCAGCCCCGCCGGATCGCCGCGCGCACCATCGCCGAACGCGTGTCCGAGGAGCTCGGCGGTGAGCTCGGTGACCTCGTCGGCTACCAGGTGCGCTTCACCGACAAGGTCAGTGCGGCCACCCGGATCAAGCTGATGACGGACGGCATCCTGCTCAACGAGATCCACTTCGACCGGGACCTCAAGCGCTACGACACGATCATCATCGACGAGGCGCACGAGCGCTCACTGACGATCGACTTCCTGCTCGGCTACCTCAAGCGGCTGCTCCCCCGCCGCCCGGATCTCAAGCTCATCATCACGAGCGCGACGATCGACCCGCAGTCGTTCTCCGAGCACTTCGGGGGTGCGCCGATCATCGAGGTGTCCGGTCGCACCTACCCGGTGGAGATCCGGTACCGGCCGCTCGTCGCCGAGGCGGGAGCCGACGCCGACGGCACTCCGGACGACGACGACGAGCTCGACGACGCCGGCCGCAGCACGGACACGGCGAGCGCCGACGAGCGTGACCCCCTGCAGGGCATCACCGACGCCCTCGACGAACTCGCCCGCGAGGACCCGGGCGACGTGCTCGTGTTCCTGCCCGGTGAGAACGACATCCGTGACGCGCAGGACGCGATCGAGGGGAAGCACTACCCGGGCACCGAGGTGCTGCCGCTGTACGGCCGGCTCTCCGCGGCCGACCAGCACCGCGTCTTCCAGCGCTCGAGCACCCCGGGCGTCCGTCGCCGTGTCGTCCTCGCGACGAACGTCGCCGAGACCTCACTGACGGTGCCCGGCATCAAGTACGTCATCGACACCGGAACCGCGCGCATCTCCCGGTACTCCCCGCGGGCGAAGGTGCAGCGGCTGCCGATCGAGGCGATCTCGCAGGCGTCGGCGAACCAGCGGTCGGGCCGCGCCGGGCGCACGAGCGCGGGCATCGCGATCCGCCTGTACTCCGAGGAGGACTTCGGGCGCCGCCCGGAGTACACCGACCCGGAGATCCTCCGGACGAACCTCGCCGCGGTCATCCTGCAGATGATCTCGCTCGGGTTCGGCGACATCGAGTCGTTCCCCTTCCTGCAGCCGCCGGACTCCCGCGGCGTGAAGGACGGGCTCGACCTCCTCCGCGAACTCCGGGCCGTCGACACCGCCGGGGCGATCACGAAGACCGGCAAGCAGCTCACCCGGTTGCCGATCGACCCGCGGCTCGGGCGGATGGTGCTCGAGGCCGGACGACAGGGCGTCGGGCGCGAGGTGATCGCCATCGTGTCCGCGCTGAGCATCCAGGACCCGCGGGAGCGCCCGCTGGAGAAGCGCGCACAGGCCGACCAGCTGCACGCGCGCTTCGCCGACCCCACCAGTGACTTCCTCACCCTGCTCGGGCTCTGGAACCACCTGGAGGACAAGCAGGCCGAACTGTCGTCGAGCGCGTTCCGCCGGATGTGCAATGCGGAGTTCCTCAACCACCTCCGGATCCGCGAGTGGCAGGACCTGTACCGGCAGCTGTCGCGCGCCGCGAAGCAGGTCGGCGTCCACGTCGGCACCGAGCGCAAGGAGGACCCGGACTCGGTCCACCGGGCGCTCCTCGCGGGCCTCCTCAGCCAGATCGGCCTGCGCGACCGCGAGAAGCGCGACTACCTGGGCTCCCGGAACACCCGGTTCGTGCTGTTCCCGGGCAGCGTGCTGGCGAAGAAGCAGCCCGACGCGATCATGGCGGCCGAGCTGGTGGAGACGAGCCGCCTGTTCGCCCGCACGGCCGGCCGGATCGACCCGACGTGGGTGGAGCCGCTCGCCGGCGACCTCCTGAAGCGCACGTACGGGGAGCCGCACTGGGAGAAGAAGCAGGGCGCCGTGGTCGCCTACGAGCGGGTGACGCTGTTCGGCGTCCCGATCGTGCAGCGTCGGCGCGTGCAGTACGCCCGTGTCGACCTCGTGCACTCCCGCGAGCTCTTCATCCGGCACGCCCTCGTCGAGGGTGAGTGGGAGTCGCAGCAGGCCTTCGACCGGGCGAACCGGAAGCTCCGGCGCGAGCTCGAACAGCTCGAGGAGCGCACGCGCCGCCGGGACATCCTGCTCGACGACGAGACCGTCTACGAGTTCTACGACGCCCGCATCCCCACCGAGGTGGCGACGACCCGCGACTTCGAGGGGTGGTGGCGGAAGACCCGCCGTGACCAGCCGGACCTCCTCACGATGCGACGCGAAGACCTCCTCGACGAGTCCGCCGCCTCCGCCGCGGAGGACGACTCCGAGTACCCGACGCAGTGGCGGAGCGGTGACCAACGCCTCGCGGTGCGGTACCGCTTCGAGCCGGGCGCGGAGGACGACGGCGTCAGCGTGCAGGTACCGCTCGCGATCCTGCCGCGGATGCGCGAGGAGGGCTTCGACTGGCAGGTCCGCGGGCTCCGGAAGGACCTCGTGACCGCGCTCATCAAGGCGCTGCCGAAGCAGATCCGGAAGAACGTCGTGCCCGCGGCCGACTGGGCCGAGAAGATCGTCACCGAGCTGCCCGACGACGCCCCGACCACGCCGACGGAGAGCTTCCGCGCGACGCTCGCGAAGACCATCCAGCGCATGGTGCACGTCCCGGTCAGCGAGTCCGACTTCGACATGTCCCGTGTCCCGGCCCACCTCCTCCCGACGTACGCCGTGGTCGACGAGCGGGGTCGCCGCGTCGAGACCGGCAAGGACCTGTCGGAGCTGCAGACGAAGCTGAAGGACCGGACGCAGCAGAGCGTCGCCGCCGCCACGCAGCGGCAGGGCCGGCCGGGAGGCCCGTCCAGCGACGCCGACGCCGGCAGCGGTCGGCGCGTGGAACGGTCCGGTCTCACCGCATGGCCGGACGAGGACCTCCCGCAGCTGCTCGACACCCGGCAGGCCGGCGGTGTCATCCGCGCGTACCCGGCCCTCGTCGAGGAGGGGTCCGGCCCGAAGGCGACCGTCGGGGTGCAGCTGCTCGCGACACCGGCCGACCGGGCCGTGCAGATGCCGGCGGGCGTCCGGCGCCTCGTCATGCTCGCGGTGCCCTCCCCGGTCTCGTACATCCAGCAGCACCTCACCGCGCCGGAGAAGCTGGCGCTCGCGGCGAGCCCGTACCCGTCGACGAACGCCCTGTTCGACGACGTGCTCGGCGCGGTCGTCGACGCCGGGATCCGTGCTGCCCACCCCGACGGCCTCGTCTTCACCCGGCCCGACTTCGAGCGCGTCCGCGATGCCGTGTCCGCAACCGTGGTCGACACGATGTTCACCGCGGTGTCCGAGGTCGCGGCCGTCCTGACCGCACAGCGGAACGCCGACCGCGCGATGAAGCAGGCGACGAGCATGGCGCTGCTGCCCGCGCTGACCGACATGCGGCAGCAGCTCGAACGGCTCGTGTTCCCGGGCTTCGTCTCGGTCGCCGGGCTCCAGCGGCTCCGGCGCATCCGGGTGTACCTGCAGGGCATCGACGCGCGGGTGACGAAGCTCCTGCAGAACCCCGGGCGGGACGCCGCGTGGATGCGCGAGGTCACCGCAGCGACCGACCGCTACGTCGAGGCCGGCGGGGCGTTCCCCCCGACCGTCGGGTCGCACCCCGAGCTCGTGCACGCACGCTGGATGCTCGAGGAGTTCCGCCTGAGCTTGTTCGCGCAGGAGCTCGGCACGGCGGAGACGGTGTCGCTGCAGCGGATCACGAAGGCGCTGACCGCCGCATCGCGCTGATTCGTCGCGGACGAGCACGTCGGGGAGGACTACGGTTCCGGCCATGATCGGTTCGCTCGACGTCATCGTCCTCGACTGCGCGGACCCCCGTGCCCTCGCCCGCTTCCACGCCGAGCTCATCGGTGGCGAGATCGTCGGCTTCGACGAGGACTGGGCCGAGGTCGCACCGCCGTCCGCGGGGCACCGCCCGCTCCTGGCGTTCCAGCGCGTGGACGGGTACCGCGCGCCCGAGTGGCCCGGGCAGCTCGTGCCCCAGCAGATGCACCTCGACGTGAAGGTCGACGACCTCGACGCCGGCGAGGAGGCGGTCCTCGCGATCGGGGCGACGGCGACCGGGTCGGGCACGCCGACGTTCCGCGTCTACCTCGACCCGGCCGGGCACCCGTTCTGCCTCATCGCGCCCACCGACTGACGAGCCAGCGGGCGCCTGACGAACCCGCGGGCGCCTGACGAACCCGCGCGCGACCGACGCGCCAGCGGCCGGGTCAGTCCGCGGACGGGTCCGACGCCTCCGCGGGGTCGGTCGCGAGTCCCTCGACCACCGCGACACCGGGCAGCGCGCCGAGCACCGCGCCGGGCAGGAACAGTTTCGCGGCGCGGACGCCCGCGCCGATGACGACCTCCGGGGCGTCGAGCACCCGGGTGTCGACGTACACGCGCCAGTCCGCCGGGAGGCCGACCGGCGTGATGCCGCCGTACTCCATGCCGGTGCGCCGGACGGCGTCGTCCATCGGCGCGAAGCTGACCTTCCGGACGTCGAGCAGGCGCTTCACGGTCCGGTTGACGTCGAGCTTCGTCGAGGCGAGCACCACGCACGCCGCGTACGTCACGACGTCGCCGCGCTTGCCCGCCACGACGATGCAGTTGGCCCCACCGGTGAGCGGGAACCCGTAGGCCTCGGAGAAGGCGGCGGTGTCCGCCAGGTCGGGGTCGATCGGCGCGGCCTCGATCCGCTGGAGCGTCGAGAAGGGGAGCTTCACGAGGGCCTCGGCGACGGGGATGGCGAGTGAGCCGGTGGCGACGAGCGCGGGCATGCGTTGCAGGGACGGCATCACTCCACCCTAGGGACCACGCGCAGCGGACCCGGTCAGCGAACGCGTGGCCGGTCGATCGCTACGCTCACGGTGTGCGTCAGCAACCTCCTCCGCGGTTCCCGCCCGCCAGGGTCGACCAGCCCGCCGCCGTCGAACCGCTGCCGATGGTCCTCGGGCGCGATCCGCACGACCTCGACGCCTCCGTCAGGGCGCTGCTCTTCACACGCGCTTCCGCCCAACTGGGCCGTGTCGCCGTCGACCAGGTCCTGCGCGCTGCTGCGGAGGCGCTCGCGGCTGGGCACGGCGGTCCGGCGCTCGTCCGCCTCGCGGCCCGGTGGCCCCACGACCCGCTCGACGAGACGATCGTCATGCTCGACGACGCACTGCGAGAGCTCGGTCTCGCGACGACGGAGATGGTGGAGGACGACGCTGTGGTGTTCGTCTGCCGCGCGGTGTCCGACGCGTTCCTCGACGGACGGCTCTCCGGCCTTGACTTCGCGACCGTCGGGTACGACCTGACCGCATGGCGGGGACCCGACGAGTTCATGGGCCTGGACGCGCAGCTCATCGAACACCGCAACGGCACGGGTCCCAGCCCCGACGTGGTGGCCTTCGCGCAGAACTGGCTCGACGAGCATGCCGACCCGTCCCACCGGTGGCGACCGACCGGCAGTCCGACCCCGGGCAACACCACCCACTGAGCAGCGGTTCCACTGAACGACGACCGAGACGGCGGCAGCTCAGCAAGCAGGACCCTGCGCGGCACCCGCCCGGGCCGACGCCCACAGCTGCACGGCCAGCCCGAGCGCGATGAACCCGGTCATCAGCCCGCCCATCGCCGTCGCGGTCCCGCCGAGCGCCCCGGCCAGCGGCGTCGCGAGCCCGCCGAGCCCGAACGTCAGTCCCCCGGCGAGCGCCGAGGCCGTCCCCGGGTGCCGGTGCCCGAGCGCCTGTGTCAGCGTGATCGACCCGGGGATCACCCAGCCCCACGCGGCGGTGACGAGCGCGAGCGCCGGCCAGACGAGCGCGGCGCCGATGCCGCTGACGGCGCCGACCAGCACGAGCACGGACCCGACGGTCCCGACGACGAGGCCGACGGTGAAGAGCCGGTCCTCGGGGAACCGCCCGACGAGCTGCCGGAACACCAGCGTGGACAGGATCGAGCAGCCCGCGTTCGTCGCGAACACGAGCGAGTACAGCCCCTCGCTGAACCCGTACTGCTCCTGGAACACGAAGGACGACGTGGCGATGTAGGAGAAGAACCCGATGGTCGCGGCGCACCCGGCGACGAGGTACCAGCGGAAGCGCGGGATGCGGAGGAGCTCGGCCATCCGCCCGGCGACCGCCCGTGGGCTCGATCCGCCCGGGCTCGGAGCGACGAGGGTCTCGGGCAGCTGTCGGAGGGCCGCGACGGTGAGCACGAGTCCGAGGACCGCCAGGACGACGAAGGTCCCCCGCCACGACGTCACCGTCAGCACGACCCCGCCGACGAGCGGTGCGACGACCGGCCCGACGGAGTTCACGACCGCGAGCGTCGAGAAGAGCTTGCTGCGCCGGAGGCCCGTCGCGGCGTCGCCGACCATCGCGCGCCCGGCGACCGCCGCCGCGGCACCGCTCAGGCCCTCGACGACCCGCGCGGCGACGAACGTGCCGATGTCCGGCGCCGTCGCGCAGACGACGGTCGAGACCGTGAAGAGTGCGGTGCCGCCGAGCAGGATCCGGCGGCGCCCGACCCCGTCGCTGACCGGCCCGACCACGAGCTGCCCGACCGCGAAGGCGACGAGGAAGGCGGTGAGGCTGAGCTGCGCGGTCGCGGTCGACACGTCGAGGTCGCGGGCGAGCGCCGGCAGCCCCGGGATGTACATGTCGGTCGCGAAGGGCGAGATGCCGACGATGAGCGCGAGGGTGAGCAGCGGTCCGCGCCGCGACGTCCAGGCCGTACGGGGGTCCGGGGCGTCGGCGCTCATCGGCGTCAGCCTAGACGGCGGGGTGGCCCGCCGCGCCCGCGGGGGGGGGGGGGGGGGGCGGGGGCGCCCGGGGGCGGGGGGCCGCCGCGGCGCGCCGGGGGGGGGGGGGGG
>JASCOJ010000124.1 GCA_029959645.1 Microbacteriaceae bacterium PS02332
GCTCAAGGCCTCGGTCAAGTAAGACCCCTCGCACGACGGAAGGGACGGCGCCCCGCGCCGTCCCTTCCGTCGTCCCCAGGTCTGGTCGGTCCGGCCCGCGGGCGGGTGGGCACCACCTAGGCTTGACGGGTGAATCGGATCGTGCGCATCGCCGGCCCCGGCGCGCTCGTGCTCGTGGCCTTCGTGTCCGTGCTCGTGGCGCTCGTGATCGGCGGCGGTGCTGACGCTCCCCGGCTCGCGGACCCCGGCGCCGTCGTCCGGTTCGGCCTCCCGATCAGCCGGATGCTCGTCGACCTCGCCGCCGCGGCCACGATCGGCGGGCTCGCGCTCACCACCCTCGGACTCTCCCGTCGTGCTCCCGAATGGGACCGGGCGGTCGACGTCGTCGCCGGTGCCGCCGGCGTCTGGACGGTCGTGTCCGTGGTCGCCACCTTCTTCACGTACCTCAGCGTCGCCGGGACGGGCATCACCTTCGACGACCAGTTCGGACAGTCGATGGGCGTGTTCCTCACGGGCACCGACCTCGGGCTCGCCTGGCTCGTCACGGTCCTGGTCGCGGCGGCCGTCACCGTGCTGTGCTTCGCCGTCCGATCGCGGGGCATGGTCGCGCTGACCGCCGGGGTGTCGCTCATCGGCCTCCTGCCCCTCGCCCAGCAGGGCCACGCCGCCGGCACCGCGAGCCACGACGCCGCGGTCACCGCACTCGGGCTGCACCTGGTCGGCGCCGCACTCTGGGTCGGCGGGCTCCTGCTCCTCGCACTCCTGCGTGGCGTCGTGCCGGCGGACCGGTTGCCGCTCGTCGTCGGGCGCTACTCGAGCATCGCCCTCGGCTGCTTCGTCCTCGTCGCGGTGTCCGGCGTCGTCTCCGCGCAGATCCGGGTCGGCGCGTTCAGCGCCCTCGACACCCCGTACGGCGTGCTCGTGCTCGTGAAGAGCGCGGCGCTCATCGCGATCGGGGTCCTCGGGGCGGTGCAACGCCGCCGGACGATCTCCGCGCTCGTCGCCCGCCCGGAGCGGTCCCGCCCGTTCTGGACCCTCGTCGTCGTCGAGCTCGCGGTGATGGGCATCGCCTCCGGGTTCGCGGCCGCACTCGGGCGGACGGCCACCCCCGTCGACCGCCTCGCCCCCAGCCGCACCACCGACCCCAGCCCGGCCGAGGTCCTGACCGACGACCGGCTCCCGCACGCGCCCGGCGCCTGGGACTGGCTCACCGCGTGGCAGATCGACCTGTTCTGGCTCATGGTCGCCGTGCTCCTGGTCTGCACCTACGTCGCCGGCGTGCTGCGTGTCCGTCGTGCCGGGCAGCCGTGGCCGGTCGGACGGATGGTCGCCGCGGCGCTGGCCGTCCTGACGCTCGTCGTCGCCACCAGCGGCTCGTTGCACACCTACGACCGCTTCCTCGTCTCCGCGAACATCGGGGCGCACGTCCTGCTCGGGCTCGTCGTGCCGGCACTCGTCTGGGCGGCGGCACCGGTGCGGCTCGTCCGGGCGGCCGTGCACCCCCGCACGGACGGCAGCACCGGTGTGCGCGAGTGGACCGACCTGCTCGTCGACAACGCGGTCGTCCGGTACCTGGTGCAGCCGTTCCCGGCCGTCGTGCTCCTCGCGGCCGTCTGGTGGGCCTACGTCGGCACCGACGCGCTGCGGTGGTCGGTGAGCGACCCCACGGGACGCGCGGTGCTCGACGTCGGCTTCCTGCTCGTCGGGCTGCTCGCGGTGCCCACGCTCCTCACGCCGGTCGCCGTGGGAGCACAGCAGCCGTCGCGCGCGGCCGGGCTCGTCCGGATCGGCGGGGCCGTGTTGGTCGCCGCCGGCACGGTGTCGCTCGGCATCGCGCTGCGCGGGCCGCTGGGGCTGGTCCAGGCGTCGTGGTTCGGCGCGATGGGCCGCACCTGGGGTCCGGACCCGCTGGCCGACCAGGCCCACGGTGGGACGGTGCTCGTGGTGGTCGGTGTGCTCGTGGTGGTGACGGTGGTCGTCGTGACCCTCGTGCGGCTGCGTCGGCACACCCCGGACGCCGGGGAGCGGACGCTGTGAGCGTCGAACTCAGCGCCGAGCAGCGCGCGGTCTTCGAGTACGTCGAGTCCACCCGCGACCACGTGTTCATCACCGGCCGCGCGGGCACCGGCAAGTCCACCCTGCTGAACCACCTGGCGTGGAACACCGAGAAGCAGGTCGTCATCTGTGCCCCCACCGGCGTGGCCGCGCTGAACGTCGGCGGTCAGACGATCCACTCGTTGTTCCGCCTGCCGATCGGCCTCATCGCCGACGCCGAGATCCGGCAGAACCCGGACACCAGGAAGCTGCTCAACACGATCGACACCCTCGTGATCGACGAGGTCTCGATGGTGAACGCCGACCTGCTCGACGCGATGGACCGGTCCCTGCGGATCGCGCGCGGCAGGCGGTCCGAGGCCTTCGGCGGCGTCCAGGTCGTCATGTTCGGCGACCCGTACCAGCTGCCGCCGGTGCCGGGCGACGGTGACGAACGCGCGTACTTCACCGACCACTACCGGTCGATGTGGTTCTTCGACGCGAAGGTGTGGCTCGAGGCCGAGCTCAACATCATCGAGCTCGCGACCGTGCACCGGCAGCGCGACGACGCCTGCGCGGCTATGCTCCCCGCCGCCCGACACGGCCGGGTCACCGCCGACGGCGCCGGACAGCTCAACGCCGCCGGCGCCCGGCCGGCGCCGGACGACGCGATCACCCTCGCCACCCGCAACGACACCGTCGCCCGGATCAACAAGGCCGCACTCGACCGGCTGCCGGGCAAGCTCCGCACTGCGCGTGCCGACGTCAACGGGGACTTCGGCGGCCGGAACTTCCCCGCCGACGAGGCGCTCGAGCTCAAGCCCGGTGCGCACGTGATGTTCCTGCGGAACGACCCCGACCAGCGCTGGGTGAACGGCACGCTCGGCATCGTCCGCAGCATCCGCGACACCGTCTGGGTGAGCGTCGACGGGGAGGACTTCGAGGTCCAGCCGTCGGTGTGGGAGAAGTTCAAGTACTCCTACGACCCCGACAAGAAGGAACTCAAGAAGGACACCGTGGGGGAGTTCCAGCAGTTCCCGCTGCGGTTGGCCTGGGCGGTGACGATCCACAAGTCGCAGGGCAGCACCTACGACCGGGCGGTGGTCGACCTCGGGAACCGGGTGTTCAGCGCCGGGCAGACCTACGTGGCGCTGTCCCGCCTCACCGCACTCGACGGGCTGTACCTGACGCGGCCGCTCCGCCCGGCGGACATCATCGTCGACCTGGACGTCCGGCGCTTCATGTCCGAGGCGCCCCGGGTCGTGGCGACCGAGCTCGAGGCCGCGGAGCCCACCGAGGGCTGACGGCGGCTCCGGCCCGGCCCGGTCGCGGCGCTGCGTGGCGTTCCGTTCCGTTCCGTTCCGAGATCGTCGGCTGCGGACATGACGACGCCCGCCTGCCGAGGCAGACGGGCGTCGCGGGTGGAGGTCAGGCGCGGGCGGCGCGGAGTGCGCGGAGGTTCTCCTTGTCGGCACCGAGCGCGGTGAGCAGCAGGACGACGCCCACGATCGCGTGGAAGACGTTGTCCGTCGTGTTCAGCGCGAAGACGTTCGCGGAGGTGTTCGAGAAGACGAAGCCGTAGACCGCGAGCACGACGAGCACGACGCCGACCACGAGGTTGACGCTGCGCGACCCGATCGTGTTGCCGAGCCCGACGATGAACAGCGCCGCGGCGAGGAGCGTCCACAGCGTTGCGAGCCCCGGGTTCAGACCGAAGGCGTTCCAGAGCAGGCCACCGTTGCGGCCCAGGAAGGTCGCGTGGTCGTCGGCGGCGAAGAAGAAGCCCAGGACGCCCCAGATCGAGAAGAGCGTGCCCGCGGTGAGCGCGAGCGCACGGTTCGGCGAGGCGGTGATGCCCGGTTCCTTGATGGCCACTTCGGTCTCCTCTTCCTGCACGACGGACGCGCTGTACGACTGCGCCGTGGCACGCTGGGACGAGGTGGACCGGAGCGGGTCGGTCGCCCTGTTCCGGACCGTGGCGTTCCCAGGTTCCGACGGGTGAGCCAACGGTATCGTGTCCGGCCCCGAGCGACCGAATCGCAGCGGCCCGACGAGCCGCAGCGCCAGGCCCAGGACGACGACACCGAGGAGGACGATGCCCGTGACCCGGATGCCCGAGCGCGCCGTCCCGGACGCGCGCGACGAGGGACGTGGACCGAGCGTGTCCCGGAGGTTCCGGTGGGCCCTGCTCGCGGCTCTGGGGTTCGTCATCGTGCCTTCCGTCTACGCGCTCGCCGTGCTGACGCCCGCCGGGCAGCGGCTCGAGGACGCCGCACTCGGCGGAGTCCGCGACACCGACCTGTTCGGGTCGGACACCGCCCTGAACGTCATCTCGGTCCCGGTGATCCTGCTGTTGGTCGTGGTGATCGTCGTCGTCGCGTTCGCGCGGCGACGGCTGGCCGTGGGCCTCGGAGCGGGCTTCGTCGTGCTCGCGTCCGCGGCCACCTCGACGTTGCTCAAGCGTATCGCCGAGCGCCCGGAGATCGCCCAGTCGACGACGCCGAACTCGTTCCCCTCCGGCCACGCGACCATCGCGCTCGCCGCGCTCTTCGCCGTGCTCATGGTGACGCCGCGACGGTTCCGGACGGTGGTGCTGCTCGTGGGCACCGTCTACGCGGTGTTCGTCGCGAACCAGACGGTGGTCTACGGCTGGCACCGGGTGAGCGACATCGTCGGTGCGTGCGCGGTGGCGCTGTTCTGGCTCGGGCTCGTGCGCGCCGTCGGACCGCGGGTCGACCGGGGGCAGCGCGGCGACCGGGACGGCCGCCGTGGTCCGCGCCGGGTGGTCACGGTCGTGCTGCTCGTGGCGGTCGGTGTGACGCTCGCGGTGGGGGTCGCGGCGCTCGTGATCGGCACCGCGGGCTCGGGGGACCACGCCGCCGTGCTCGTCGCCGGGCGGATGGCGTCGTCGGCGAGCGTGCTCGCGGTGATCGCAGCGGTGTGGCTCGCCGACGGCATGCACCACGTGCCACGGACCACGAGTCCGACCGCACCCGCCGTCCGGGTGTAGCGGGAATGCCCGCCGCCGCGGTACGTTGTACCGAGCAGGTCGATGCAAACGCATCGAAAGCGCGGAAGGCGGCACATCATGCAGTTCGGGATCTTCACGGTCAGTGACGTCACGACCGACCCCACCACCGGGACCACGCCGGACGACACGCAGCGCGTCCGCGACATCCTGACGATCGCGAAGCACGCGGACCAGGCCGGCCTCGACGTCTTCGCCACGGGCGAGCACCACAACCCGCCGTTCGTCGCGTCCAGCCCGACGACGATGCTCGGCTACCTCGCCGGGGTCACGAAGGACATCACGCTCTCCACCTCGACGACCCTGGTCACGACGAACGACCCGGTGCGCATCGCCGAGGAGTACGCGATGCTCCAGGTCATCTCGGACGGCCGCATGGACCTCATGATGGGCCGCGGCAACACCGGCCCCGTCTACCCGTGGTTCGGGCAGGACATCCGGCAGGGCGTCAACCTGGCAGTCGAGAACTACGCGCTCATCCGCCAGCTCTGGGAGAACGAGGTCGTGAACTGGCAGGGCCGGTTCCGCACGCCGCTGCAGGGCTTCACCTCCACCCCGCGCCCGCTCGACGGCGTCGCCCCCTTCGTCTGGCACGGCTCGATCCGCACGCCGGAGATCGCCGAGCAGGCCGCCTACTACGGTGACGGCTTCTTCCACAACAACATCTTCTGGCCGATTCAGCACACCGAACAGATGGTCGGCCTCTACCGCCAGCGCTACGAGCACCACGGCCACGGCCACGGTCGCGCCGACCAGGCGATCGTCGGGCTCGGCGGCCAGTTCTTCGCCCGGAAGAACTCGCAGGCCGCGAAGGACGAGTTCCGCCCGTACTTCGACAACGCCCCCGTGTACGGCCACGGTCCGTCGATGGAGGACTTCACCGCGCAGACCCCGCTCACCGTCGGGTCCCCGCAGGAGGTCATCGACCGCTACGCCACGATGAAGGACCACGTCGGCCACTACCAGCGCCAGTTGTTCCTCATCGACCACGCTGGGCTCCCGCTGAAGACGGTGCTCGAGCAGATCGACATCCTCGCCGAGGACATCGTCCCGGAGCTCCGCCGCATCAACGAGGAGGGCCGCCCGGAGGGTGTCCCGTCCAACCCGCCGTCGCACGCGGAGCGCGCCGCCGCGGCGCTGGCGGCCGGCACGGCGGGCAGCGACCACGTCGCCGCCGCCGACGAGTTCACGGGCGCGTCCGTCTGACCCGCCCCCGCCCGCGCCCTCGGTCCCGAGTCTCGCTCTGAGCGACGAGTCTCGGGCTCCGGTACCCGAGACTCGTCGCCACTCCCGAGTCTCGGGGCTGGCCCGCTGGCCCCGCCGGCGGGCCGGCCGGCCGCGGGGGCCCGGCGGCGTCGCCTATCCTGGGGCCGTGACGAGCGAGACCGCCCGCCCCGTCGCGACCCGCACGCGCACCGGCCCCGGCCTGGTGCTGCTCGCCGTCGCGGCGCTCCTCGCCGTCCGCGTGGTGTCACCCGCGGTCGGCACCGCCGGGCTCCCCGACGTCCTGCAGGACTTCCTCACCCTCGCGATCAGCGTCGTCGTCGAGTCGTTGCCGTTCGTCGTCCTCGGCATCGTGCTGTCGATCATCGTCGAGGTGTGGGTGCCCCACGGTGTGCTCGAACGGATCCTGCCGACCCGGCCGTTCCCGCGCCGGGCGGTGATCTCGCTCATCGGCATGCTGTTCCCGGTGTGCGAGTGCGGCAACGTCCCGCTCGCCCGCGGCCTCATGCTCCGGGGGTTCACCCCCGCCGAGGCGGTGACGTTCCTCGTCGCCGCGCCGATCCTGAACCCGCTCGTCATCATCAGCACCGCGCAGGCGTTCGGCTGGTCCGGGTGGATCCTGCCCGTGCGCATCCTGGGCGGGTTCGTCGTGGCGAACCTCGTCGGGTGGATCGTCAGCGCGCACCGCCGACCGGCCGACCTCCTGCTGCCGGCGTTCGAGGCCCGGTGCCGCGCGGCGATCGGGGCCCCACCGTCCCGGAACCGCTGGCGGGAGAGCGCGGCGCACTTCGGTGGCGAGACCGCGACGATGATGCCGGCGCTGTTCGTCGGGGCCGGGCTGGCCGCCGCGATCCAGGTCGCGGTGCCCCGCAGCACGCTCGTCGCGGTCGGGTCGAACCCGGTGCTGTCCGTCCTCGCGATGATGCTCCTGGCGATGACGGTGTCGCTCTGCTCGAACGTGGACGCCTTCTTCGCGCTGTCCTTCGCCTCGACCTTCCTGCCCGGGTCGATCACGGCGTTCCTGATCATCGGGCCGATCATCGACGTCAAGATGATCGCCCTGCTCCGCACGACGTTCCGCGCACGCTTCCTGGTGCTGCTCGCGGTCGTCTGCGTCCTGTTCGCCGCGACCGTGGGACTGGTGATGAATGTCGTCGTCTGAGCACACCCGACACGTCGAGGACGGTCGCACGCACGACCACACGGACGGCCACGACCACACGGACGGCCACGACCACACGGACGGCCACGACCACGCGGAGGCCGCCGGCCCGGCCGCCCGGACCGCGATGCGCCGTGCGCTGCTCGGCCTCGGCTCGGTGCTCGCCGTGGCCCTCGGCACGCTGTGGCTCGGGCTGAGCGGGCACCTCGACCTCTACATCAACCCGCGGTACGGCGTGTTCACCCTCGTGCTCGCCGCGGTCGCGGTGCCGGCCTCGGTCGCCGGGCTCGTCGTCGTCGCCCGGCAGGGGGCACACGCCCACGACGGGGACCCGGAACCACGTCCCGGCACCGGCGGTCGGCTCCTGCACGTCGTCCTCGGTGGGGTCGCTGCCCTCGTCACGGTCGGCACCGTGCTGGCGATGCTCGTGCTGCCCCCGACGACCCTGTCGGCGAGGACCGCCCAGCAGCGCAGCGTCGACAGCACGTCCCTCTCCGCCGCCACCGGTGCCGGTGGCCAGGTCGCGCTCCTCGGCAGCGGCTCGGTCGACACATCCGGGTACGGCGTGAAGGACTGGGCCGCCCTGATCCGCCAGACCACCGACACGAGCTCGCTCGTCGGCCGGGAGCTGTCCCTCACCGGCTTCGTGGTGCCCCGCTCCGACGGGTCCTTCACCCTCACCCGCTTCGTCATCAGCTGCTGCGCCGTCGACGCGCAACCGGTCGGCATCACGGTCGCCACGGACCGGACGGTCCCCGCCGAGGGCGCCTGGGTGACGGTGCGCGGGGCGCTCGCGGCGAACCCCGACCCGAGTGCGGACGACCGGGTCGTCATCCGCGCCGCATCGGTCAGGACCGTCTCCCAGCCCAGCGACCCCTACGAGTACTGACGTCCATGACCACCGACGCCGCCCCTGACCGACGCGCCACCCGTGACCGCCGCCCCGTCGCGCACCGCTTCCACCGCCGCTTCACCGCGGTCGTGCTGGTGCTCGTGGTGGTCGCCGCGCTCGCAGCCGTGGTCGGCTCGCAGCAGGGGCCACGGCTGCGGTCGGTCGCGTACGACGCCACCGACCTGGTCACCCGGCCGGCGCAGCGCGTCATCCTCACCGCGAACCAGGCGGTGCAGCGGGTCGCACCGGAGGACGTGCAGGTCCGGCCCGCAGCGCCGCACACGGTGACCTCGAGCGGCAACACCGTGGCGATCGAGTTCACCGGACCGTTGGCCTACGACCGCGACTACACCGTGACGGTGCGGGACGTGCGGGCGCCCGGGCAGCCGGCCACCGCCGACCTCAGCACGACGATCCGGACGGGCAGCACCGACGTGCTCGCGATCGTGCACGACGAGGGCGGGGACCGGATCGAGCGTCGGTCGCTCGACGCCGGCGGGACGAGGACCGTGTACCGGGGGAAGGGCATCGTCGAGTTCGCCCGGCTCGCCCGCTCGCTGGTCGTGCTCAGCGACGTCGACGGCGGGTCGGCCATCGACGTCGTCCCGCTCGCCGGCGGTGTCCAGGACGACGCGACGCCGGTCGAGCACATCCAGATGCCGAGCGCCCGCGGCACCGCGAAGGCCCTGCACGCGGCGGACGACGGCTCGTCGTTCGGGTTCGTCTACGCGGACACGTCGTCGGGGCGGTCCGAGGACGTCGGGTTGTACGTCGTCGACCTCACCGGCACGCACCTGCCCGAGCCCGTCGGCCCCGACGGGGAGGCCCAGGCCGGCGCGACCCCGCTGTCGGTGAGCCAGTGGGCGTACGTGCCGCGCACCGAGAGCGCCCTCGTCCGCACCGGGACCGACGACCTGCTGCTCGTCGACATGGGCGGCCGGAACGACGTCGTCCGCCTCGGCTCCGCGACGTACCTGCACGGCTTCGTCGGGTCGGGCACCACCGCGGTCGTCGAGACCGGGACGGGCATCGTGCGCCTCGACCTGACGGACGGGCGACGGACCGCGTTGACCGCCCCCGCCGCGAGCACGGCGGCGCCGTACCTCGGGCGCATCGCCCCGCTGACCGACGACACCTACCTGCGACTCGTCGGCGACGTGCGCACCGACGGCACCCTCGCGGCCCGGATCGTTCGGGTGGACGGGGACCGGGCCTCCCGGCTCCCGGTCACGGTGCCGGAGGACGCGAGCGTGACCGCGGTCTGTCCGTCACCGAACGGGCAGTTCGTCGCGGTCGCGGAGCGGTCCGCCGACTCGGTGCTCGTCAGCGTCGTCGATGCCCGGTCCGGCGCGCTCGAGGCGTCCCTCGCGGGCGAGGCGATCGACTGGTGCGGGGCGCTGCCGTCCGGCGACGAGGTCGGCTGACCCCGGCAGACCCGGCAGACCCGGCAGACCCGGCAGACCCGGCAGGCCCGGCAGGCCCGGCAGGCCCGGCAGGCCCGGCAGGCCCGGCGGACCCGTGCGCGTCGAGCCGCCGCCGCGCTCAGCGCCGCAGCGTGTGCCGCGGGTACTCGCCGAACCGGCGGAGGTACTCCCCGGAGAACCGGCCCATGTGGGTGAAGCCCCAGCGCGCCGCGATCTGGGCGACCGAGGCCGCCGTCGGGTCGGCCCGCTGCAGGTCGTTCCGCACGCGGCGGAGGCGCACCTCGCGGAGGTAGTTCATCGGCGTGCGGTCGAGGGTCCGCTGGAAGGACTCCTGCAGTGCACGGACGCTGAGGTCCGCGGCCCGTGCGACATCGGAGACGGTGAGGGGTTCGGCGGCGTGCTCGTGCAGGAACTCCACCGCGGCACGCAGCCGGGCGTTCTTCCGTTCGCCGTAGCCGACCGGCAGGGTCTCACCCTGGAACCGGTACAGGTCGAAGAGGGAGCGGGCGACGTCGCGCTGTGCCTCGTGCCACGCCAGCGACGACGTGCCCTCCGAGCGGAGGGTCCGCACCGCACCGGCGACGGAACCGCGCCACTGCTGGACCGCCGCCGTGCTGGGGGCGACCGAGCGGTCGAAGTCGAGGGTGCCGTCGACGAGGTGGCGTTCGGCGGCGACGTCGAGCACGAGGTCGCGACCGAGGTGGACGAGGCGTTGGTCCCAGTCCTCGTACTCGACGTCGAACCGTCGCTCGATCGGGAACAGCGCCGGGATGCCCGGCTGCATCTGGACCTCGTCGTGGCCGACGTCAAGACGTCCTCGACCGGCGTCGATCCACTGCACGACGACCTCGTCCTCGACGGCGACGTCGCCGCGGAGGTACCCGTGCATCTGGGATCGGCGGATGCTCATCTGCTCGTCGCCGACGGCCACGTAGCGGTACCAGTAGTCCTGGTCGACGCGCGACGAGTACCACCGCCGTCCTGCGTACATCCCGGCGAGGTCGTCGATCGCTCCGCCGGTGTCGGTCCCGGACACGGCGACCATCGCGCCCGGAGGCGCCGGAGGCTGCATCGTCGTCACCGGACCAGCCTCGTCCTGTCCGGTCCGTTGCGGAAGCGATCCGCGGCCCGTGGACGATCCGCACCGCGTTCCGGGGACACGACGCCCGGACCGGTCGGTCCCGCGGGCTGGTGGTGGACGGACGGGAGGCCCGGCACCAGCTGGTGTCGGGCC
>JASCOJ010000125.1 GCA_029959645.1 Microbacteriaceae bacterium PS02332
CCGACAACGAGAAGACCCAGCTCTCGGCGCCCCCACGCCGGCCGGGCGCCCCGGCGCCCGGCGGGCACCGGGCCCCCCGTCCGTCAGGTGGTCGCGTCAGCCGGCGCGGACCACCGCACGCGAGCCGGCGATGACCGCGGCGTCCTCGGCGAGCGCGACGACGGGGTCCGGCAGGACCGTGCTGACGGCCTTGCGGGCCGCCCACGCGACGTAGGAGCCGACGAGGGCACCGACGGCGCCGACGATCGCGCCTTCGATGCGGAGGTCGGACTTGCCCGACTTCGTGGTGGTGCCGAACGCGAAGCCGACGAAGGCGCCCGCGCCGATGCGCCCGAGCAGCGCCGGGAACGCGATGCGGTTCGGCGTCTTCGGCATCTTGTCGCCGATGACCTCGCCGACCGCGCCCGCGACGAGCCCGGCGCGGCCGAGCGTCGAGTCGAAGGTCTTCCAGTGCTGCCAGTCGCCGGCGAGGCGCTTGTCGCCCTGGTGCAGGCCGAGGACGGCGAGCGGGGTGGCCGAGCGGCCTCCGGTGAGGACACCGAGCAGCAGGGCTCGGGTGAGGGTGCTGGTGGTCCGGCTGTTCTTCGACATGACGGTCGTCTCCTTGGTCTCGGTGCCGACGGTACTCAGTGCGGCTGGCCGCGTGTCAGCCCTTGACGGCGCCGGCGGACATCCCGGAGACCAGGTTGCGCTGGATGATCATGAAGAACACCACGACCGGCAGGGCGAAGAGGACCGAGGCGGCCATCTGCCCGGTGAAGTCGGTCCCGGTCGTCTGCGTCGTGAAGGACGCGAGCCAGACCGGCAGCGTGTAGTGCGACTGGTCCTGCATGAACGTGTAGGCGACGATGTAGTCGTTCCACGCCGCGATGAAGGCGAACACGCTCGTCGCGATGACGCCGGGCATCACGAGCGGGAACAGCACCTTCGTGAGCACCTGCCAGGTGGACGCCCCGTCGATGCGGGCGGCTTCCTCGACCTCCATCGGGATCGCGAGGAAGAACCCGCGCATGACCCAGATCGAGAACGGCAGCACGGCGGCGACGTAGGCAAGGATCAGCCCGAAGTAGCTGCCGACGAGGCCGGTCTGCGTGAAGATCAGGAACTGCGGGATGAGCAGTGCGGTGCCGGGGAGCATCTGCACGAGCAGGATCACGACGAGGATCGTGCGGCGGCCCCGGAACCGGAAGCGGGAGAGCGCCGCCGACGCGAGGATGCCGAGCACGAGCGACAGGACGACCGCGCCGACGACCACGATGCTCGAGTTCCGCAGGTAGACGAGGAAGTCCGCGCGGGTGAACGCCGTGACGAAGTTCTCGACGGTGGGGTGGGCCGGCAGGAACAGCGGCGTGCTGGTCATCGCCTCGGACCGCGGCTTGAACGCCGTGTTCACCATCCAGTAGACGGGGAAGATCCAGACGACGCAGAAGACGACGGCGATCGTGCTGCTGACCCCCCGGCCCGGGCGGCGCCGGCGCCGCGGGCGGCTGCCGCCGGGGGTCTCGGCCTGGGGTGCGTGCGGAGTGGTGACCGTGGGCAGGTCGGCCTCGACGGGGACGCCCGTCGGCAGTGAGGTGGTCACAGGTCTTCTCCCGATCGGACCAGGTTCCGGATGTAGAGGGCGCTGAGGGCCATCAGGATGAGCGCGGCGATGACGGCGATCGCCGACCCGGTGCCGATGTCGTGCCCGACGAACGCGGTGACGTAGGTGAAGACGCCGAGGGTCGAGGTCGCCCCGTCGGGGCCGCCCTGCGAGACGAGCCAGATCTGGTTGAAGACGTTGAAGTCCCAGATGATCGAGAGCATCGTCACGAGCAGGAGCGTCGGGCGGAGGTACTCCATCGTGACCACCCGGTACACGGTCCACTCGGAACCGCCGTCGAGCCGTACGGCCTCCTTGACCTCGAGCGGGATCTGCGTCTCGGCCGCGTACAGCGTGAGGGCGATGAACGGCACCGCCTGCCAGACGACGAGCATCCAGATCGACGTGTACGCCAGGCCGGGGCTGTTGCTCCAGTCGGTGTTCGTGAAGTCGCCGAAGACGTGCAGCTGCGTGACGAGCCAGTTGACGACGCCGTACCCGGGCTGGAACAGCCACTTCCAGACGAGCGAGGACGCCACGTTCGGCATGCCCCAGGCGAAGATCAGCACGATCGTGACCGCGTAGCGGAGCACGACGCCGAGCCGCGTCATCAGGTGGGAGACGCCGGCGCCGATGACGACGCTCCCGATGACCATGGCTGCGGTGAAGAGCACGGTCCGGACCAGGGAGGCCCAGAACGCGGGGTCGGACAGGATCTGCACGTACTGCCCGAGGCCGACGGCGCTGTAGGCCCCGGTGTAGAGCGTGCGCTGGTCGTAGTCGGTGAACGACGTGAAGACCAGGAAGACGATGGGTGCCACGGTGACGAAGAGGAGCACCAAGCCCGCGGGGGTGAGCAGCCACAGGGGGGCGAACGACCGGCGGCCGGCACGGCGCTGGGGGCGCGGGGCCTTGCCGGGCCGGTGCGGCCGGGTGCGGAGGGCGGAGACGGACACGTCTGGCCTTTCGGGAGGGGTCGAGCCGTTCGGGGAAGCGGGACGGGCGGGGACCGCGCCGGGTGGACGCGGACCCCGCCCGGCGCACTACTTCTTGTTGAGGGTCGAGTCCGCGGCCTTGTCGAACGTGGCTGCGGCTTCCTCCGGGGTCTTCGACCCCGACACGATGCTGGAGAACAGGTCGTTGATGCTCTGGTCACCCTCGAGGTCGGCCCAGCGGGCGTTCGCCGGCGTGGCCTTCGAGTTCAGGGCCGCGGTGAAGAAGCCCTTGTTGATGTCGCTGAGCGTCGAGTCGGCGGCCTTGATGCCGTCGGTGCTGTTCGGGATCCAGCCGTTGTCGCCGTAGACGTACTTGCTCTGCACGTCGGGGCCGGCGGCGATCTTGGTCCACTGCAGGGCGAGGTCGGTGTTCTTCGACTTCGCCGCGATGCCCCAGTCGGAGCCACCGAGCATGACCGGCTGCGTCTTGCCGGACTTCCCCGGGAACGGGAACGAGCCGAGCTGGTCAGCGGTCATCTTCGGGTTGGCCTTCTCGATGAGGCCGAGGGCACCGCTGGTGCTGAGGATGGCCGAGGCCTTGCCGTCCGCGAAGATCTGGTTCATGTCCGGGCTGTCCGTGTTCAACGTCGCCGAGGCCTTCGTCGAGTAGGCGGTCGCGAAGTCCTTGAAGTCCTGCAGGCCCTGCTGCGCCTTCGCGTCGCCGAAGCCGGCGCTCCACTTGCCGTCCTTCTCCGAGGCGATCTGCCCGCCGGCGTCCCAGACGAACTGCATGCCGGCGTACCAGTACTGCCCGGGCATGTAGAAGGTGGAGAAGTCGCTCGCGGTGTTCTTCGCCTTGACCTTGTCGAGGTCGGCGGTGAGCTCCTCGTACGTGGTCGGTGCCGAGGTGATGCCCGCGTCCGCCCACATCTGCTTGTTGTAGATGACCGCGCGGGCACCGGCGAAGCCGGGGACGCCGTAGAGCGAGCCGTCGACGGTGGCCGGGTCGGACAGGCCGTCCAGCCAGGTCTGCCCCTGCGCCAGGTCCTTCTTGTACGGCGTCAGGTCGAGGAGCGCACCGTTCGCGGCGTAGCTCGCCACCTGGGTGTTGCCGAGGTCGAGGACGTCCGGCGGGGTGTTCGTCGCCAGGGCGGTGGAGACCTTGGTGGTGATGCCGTCCCACTGCTGGATCTGCACCCGCACCTTCGCACCGGTCTTCGCGGTGAACTCCTTGTTGATGGCGGCGATGGTCTTGTCCGAGTAGTCCCCGGTCATCGCCCACACGGTCAGCGTCTTGCCGTCGCCCTTGACGCTGGCGACGTCCTTGGTCCCGCCCCCGCCGCTGCCGGCGGTGCCGGCGCTGGAACAGGCGGACATGCCCAGCGCGAGGGTCAGGGCCACGGCAGCTGCTGCCGCGAACTTCTTCGTACGCATTGCTTCTCCTTGGTGGTCGTACGTGCTGTGTCGGGTCAGCTCACACCGAGCTCCGCGGCGAGCAGGAAGGCTGCACCGCCGCGGAGGATCAGGTCGCTGTTGGTGGATGTTGCGGTCACGGCGAGGTCGTTGCCGACGCTCGCCAGGGTCCGGGACATGGCCGTGGCGTGCACGGCCTCGATGAAGGGGCCGTCGACGAGCTCTGCGGGCCCGGTGACGACGATCTCGGTGATGTTCACCGCGCTGATGATCGGCGCGAGGACACCGCCGAGGATGCTGCCGGCGGACCGGAGCACGCTGTCCCGGTCACCGGCGGGTGCCGCGGCGATGCGGCGGGTCAGGTGGTCGGAGCCGATGAGGACCTCGAGGCACCCGCGACGACCGCAGGGGCAGGGCTCGCCGTCCTCGTCGATCGTCAGGTGCCCGATCTCACCGGCGGCGAACCGTTCGCCGACGACGAGCCGTCCGCCGAGCACCATGCCGGTGCCGACGCCGTGCTCCAGGGCGACGACGAGCAGGTCGCCGACGGGCTCGAGCTCGAACGCGTGGACGCCGAGAGCGGCGACGTTCGCGTCGTTGAGCACGTGCACCGGCAGGCGGAAGTGCTCGGCGAGCTGCTGCTGGAGGGGCAGGCCGCCGCCGAGGGCGACGGAGTCGAGGACGGTGCCGTCGGCGTCGATCACGCCGGGACAGCCGACGGCGATGCCGAGCAGGCGTCGCGGGGTCATCGCGGCGAGGCGCTCGACGAGCCGGATGATCCGGACGAGGGCCTGGTCGCCGGTGGCGCCGTCGACCTCGATCTTGGCGCTGTTCACGATGTCGCCGCGGAGGTTCGTGACCGCGCCGACGAAGTGGTCGGGCTGGGACAGGTCCACGACGACGATGTGGAACGCGTCCACGTTGAGGTTGATGAGCGTGGCCGGCTTGCCGACCCGGAGGTCCTCCCGCGGGCCGAGCTCGGTAACGAGCGCGTCGGCCTCGAGCTCGGCGACGAGTCCGGACACCGTGGGTCGGGTGAGGCCCGACTGCCGGGACAGGTCGGCGCGGCTCATGGCCCCGTCGGTGAAGAGCGTCTGCAGGATCAGCGACCGGTTGTGGGCCCGGCTGTGCTGCGGCAACGCCTTGCTCCGCGGGCGGCGGAGCTGCGCGCCGAAGGGCGCCGGAGCGTCCGTCTCGTTCGCCATCAGATCTCCCTCGTCGAGCGGTTGCCTTAGTAAAGGGCCGTTCCTAATCCGGTGTCAACCCCCGATCTGAACCCGTAACAACCGCGTGATCTCGCGGAAACACGGCCCGGATGCGTGCTTGCCAGGTCGAGGTAAGGCGTGTTTACTAACCCGCATGCGCAGCCTTGACGCCGCGTCCTCGGCGCCGAGGTCGCTCCCCCCGACGACGGGAACACCATGAGGATCGGCCTGGACATCGGCGGGACGAAGATCGACGGCGTCGCCGTCGCGCCGTCCGGTGCGCTGCTCGACCGGGTGCGCATCCCGACCGGGTCCGGGCCCGACGCCGTGCTCGCGAACACGCTGCAGGTGATCCGCTCCCTGGTCGAGCGGACGGGCGTGCCGACGACCGCCGTCGGCATCGGCATCCCCGGGCTCATCGACCCCGCGAGCGGCTGGGTCCGGCACGCCGTCAACCTCGGCCTGTCCGAGGTCGCCCTCGGCCCCCTGGTCGCCGAGGCCATCGGGGTGCCGGTGCAGGTCGAGAACGACGTCAACGTCGCCGCCCTCGGTGCCGCGCAGGCCATGCAGCTCGACGGCCCGCAGGCGTACCTGAACATCGGCACCGGCCTCGCCGCCGGGCTCGTCGTCGACCGGCGGCTGTGGCGCGGTGCCCGCGGGAACGCCGGCGAGATCGGCCACATCCCGGTCCTCGCCGACGGCCTGCCCTGTGTCTGCGGGCAGCGCGGCTGCCTCGAGACCGTCGCCTCGGGGTCCGCACTCGCCACCGCGTGGCCCGGGCACGCCGGCAGCGCCGCGACGAGCGTCTTCGACTGCGCCGACGCGGGCGACCCCGCCGCCGTCGCCGTGCGCGACCGCTTCGTCGAGGGCGTCGCCTCGGCCGTCCGGATCCTCGTCATCACCGCCGACGTCGAGTCCGTCGTGATCGGCGGCGGGCTCGCCGCCCTCGGCGACCGCCTCCTCGTCCCCCTGCGCGCCTGCTTCGACGACGCAGCCCGCGCCTCCGCCTTCGTCGCGTCGCTCGGCCTGTCGTCCCGCGTGCTCCTCGCGCCGACCGACCAGCCGCTCGCCGCACTCGGTGCCGCGTTCACCGCACCCGAGTCAGCCGTCACGCCCGCCTGAGCGGACCGTCCGGCCACCCGCACCGCCTCCCCCTGCACGGATCCACCGATCGCCGCGCCGACGCGGCGGAAGTGAGTACGCCATGACCGAGTCGCCCCGTCCCTCCGACCCCGGATCCGGTCCTGCCGACCGGGTGCCCGGCACCCTGACCCGACGCGGGATGGTGCTCGGCGGCGCCGCCGCCGTTGCCGCCGCCGCCGTCGCCTTCGGCACCCCGGGGGTCGCGTCCGCCGCTCCCGGCGGCGCAGCGTCCACCGCCACCACGGCACAGCGCCCGGGTCTCCCGGTGCTCTCGCGCATCCGGTCGCGGGACCTCGCCTACGACTACCTCGACCTCCGCATGGACGAGTACGGCTCGGGCAGCGCGCCCCGCCTGCCCCGCTCCTACTACGGCGGATACTTCGCGTCGCTCCCGACCGAGTTCGTCTCGTCGTTCGCCTACGACGACTCGCTCATGGTCCTCGCCTGGCTGGCGCGTCGGCGCCGCGGCGACGTCCAGCGGGCGACCGCACTCGGCGACGCGCTGCTGTCCCTGCAGGCCGCCGATCCGATCGGCGACGGCCGGACCCGGGCCTCCTACCAGCCGGACACCTTCCCGGTGGCGACCCCGCCCCGGCCGATCGACATCGGCTCGCCGGCGGCGTACACCGGGAACCAGTCGTGGGTCGGTCTGGCGTTCTGCCGGCTGTACGCGGCCACCCGGCAGCGTCGGTTCCTCGACGGGGCGCTCCGCCTCGGCACGTGGATCGAGACGAACGCCCGCGACGACGTGCGCCAGCCCGCGGGCTACACCGGCGGCCGGAACGCCGACGACCAGCCGATCACGTACAAGTCCACCGAGCACAACATCGACGTGACGGGCTTCTTCACCCAGCTCGCCCAGCTCACGGGGGACCGCACGTGGGCGCGGCGGGCGGCGCTGGCCGAGTCCTTCGTCCGGGCGATGCAGGACCCGACCGACGGGCACCTGTGGACCGGGACCGACCCGGACGGCACGACGATCAACCGCACCCCGATCCCGGAGGACGTGCAGACCTGGGCGTACCTCGCGACGCTGGACCGCCGGTACGCGGCATCCGTCACCTGGGTGCTCGACCACCTCACCGCGCACGACGGCCCGTACACCGGCCCGTCGTTCTCCGACACCGACACGAGCAAGGTCTGGTTCGAGGGGTCCGGTCACCTGGCGCTCGCCCTGGAGGCCCGGGGCGCGCGCGGCGACCAGGCACGCGCCGCGACGATCCTGGACAGCGTGCAGCTCGCCCAGCGCACCGAGCCGAACGGGGACGGCAAGGGCATCGTGTCGGCGTCCTCCGACGGCCTCGACACCGGCTTCGGCGACCTCTACTACGCGAGCCTGCACACGGGGGCGACCGCCTGGTACCTGCTCGCCGTCACCGGGTCCAACCCGTACCGCCTCGACCGTTCGGACCTCCGGTGAGCGCCCGGGAGGTGGGCGCCCCCGGGGTGAGCCGACGGAGCCTGCTGCTCGGCGGAGCCGGGGCGGCCGCGGCGCTCGCCGTCTCCGGGTCGCTCGGGACGGGCCTCCGGCCCGCGGCAGCGGCGAGCGCCGTGACCTCGGCCGCAGCGGCGACCGCGCCGACGGCCGCGTCGATCAGCGCCGCGTCGGCGTTCCTCGCCGCGAAGATGGACCAGTACGGCACCGGCAGCGCCCTCCGCGTCCCGCAGAGCTACACCGGCGGGGTCGAGGGGCAGTCCGGGTTCGTGTCGAGCTTCGCCTACGACGACGCGATCGTCATCATGGCCTGGGTCTCGGCCGGTGACACGACGAGCCTGCAGTACGCGACCGTGCTCGCCGACTCGCTGCTCTGGGCGCAGACCAACGACCCCTACGCCGACGGTCGGACGCGTGCCTCGTACCAGCCGAACCCGTTCCAGACCGCGAGCGGCCCGTACATCGGCTCCCCGGCGAGCAACACCGGGAACCAGGCGTGGGTGGGCATGGCGCTGCTCCGGCTGTACCGGGCGACGAACCAGGCGCGGTTCCTGCAGGGCGCGCTCCGGCTCGCGCAGTGGATCCAGTCGGTGGCGTGGGACGGACAACGCTCGCCGGTGGGCTACACCGGCGGACGGGACGGCAGCAACGCGGCGATCACGTACAAGGCGACCGAGCACAACATCGACGTCGGCGCGTTCTTCACGATGCTGGCGACGCTGTCCGGTGACTCGGTCTGGGCCTCCCGCGCGACCTCGGCGTTCTCGTTCGTCGCGGCGATGCGGGACAGCGCGACGGGGCACCTGTGGACCGGGACCGGGTCGGACGGCGTCACCGTGAACCGGTCGCCGGTGCCGGGCGACGTGCAGAACTGGGCGTACCTCGCGACGCTCGACCCGCAGTACTCGCCCTCGGTCACCTGGGTGATCACCGCGCTCGCGGCGTCGGACGGCGGGTACAGCGGTTCGGCGTACAGCACGGCCGACGTCTCGAAGGTCTGGTTCGAGGGCACGGCGCACCTCGCCCTCGCCGTCCGGGCCCGCGGTGCGTCCGGGGACCCGACGCGGTACACGACCCTGATGTCGAGCATCCAGGACGCTCAGGGTCGGGCTGCGAACGGGGACGGCAGGGGCATCGTCGCCGCGTCGAGCAACGGGCTCGTCACCGGGTTCGGCGACACCTACAACCAGACGCTGCACCTCGGCGCGACGGCCTGGTACCTGCTGGCGGCACGCGGCACCAACCCGTTCCGGCTCTGACGACGCCGTCGGGACGGGTTCAGGGGCCCGTCCCGGCGCACGTCAGTGGGAGGCCGGGACCGCCGCGGCACCCGCGGACCGGGCGTCGTCCGGCGTCCTCGGGTCCTCGCACATGGCGTCGGTCACGTCGGCGAAGAAGGCGCTCATCTCGGCGATGGTCTGCGGGGACAGCCGGTCGGCGGCGGCGATCATCCGGGCGTGCACGGTGGTCAGCTCCGAGCGGACCGAGTCGTCGCCGTGCTCCGTCGCGACCAGCAGGAACCCGCGGCCGTCCGCCGGGTCCGCCCGGCGTTCGACGTGCCCCGCCGCCACGAGCCGCTTCACGAGCGCGGTCGTCGAGGCGGTGGTGATCCCGAGGTGCGCGGCGAGCCCGGTTGGCTTCACCGCGGAGCCGTGCTGGCGCGCCTGGAGCAGGAAGCGCACGGCCGCCATGTCGGTGGCGTTCATGCGCATGGAGTCGCGGGTGCGCTGGCGCATGGCGACCTCGGCGGCCCGGTAGCGACGCATCGCGTTGAGCAGTTCGATGCCGGACTTCGTCGAGCGGTCCGGGTACCAGTAGCCGGACTCGTCGTACGTCCTCGTGTCGGCCATGCCCGTCCCTCGTCAGCGGGACGCACCGCGCGGCCCGGTCTCCAAGGAGTACCAGGACGGGTCGAGCCCGACTCAGGTGGCGTCCGCCCGTTGTCCCCCGGTCACCGGTAGCGGTAGAACCCCTCGCCCGACTCCACGCCGTACTTGCCGTGGTCGAGGTACTCGGACTTCAGGTGCGCCGCCCACGCCTGCGCGCCCTCGTCCGGGGACGCACTCGCGATCGCGTACGCCGTCCGCAACCCGACGACGTCGAAGATCTGGAACGGCCCGACGGGTGCGCCGGTACCGATCCGCCACGTCGTGTCGACGGTCTCCGGGTCGGCCACCCCGCGGGCCACGAGCTGCGACGCAGCCTCGAGGAACGGCACGAGCAGCGAGTTGAGCACGTACCCCGGCTGCTCCTTGTGCAGCCGGATCGGCACCATCCCGATCTCCTCCGCGAAGGCGACGACCCGGTCGAACACGGCGGGGTCGGTCTGCTCGGTCCCCATCACCTCGGCGGTGTTCTGCCGCCAGACGTGGTTCGCGAAGTGCAGTGCCAGGAACCGGTCCGGCCGGCCCGTCGCGTCGGCGATGGCACTCGGGAGCAGGGTCGACGAGTTCGTCGCGAAGACCGTCTCCGCCGGTGCGACCGCGGCGAGCCGTCGGTACACGTCACGCTTGAGGTCGAGCCGCTCCGGGACCGCCTCGATGACGAGCGCGGCATGGGCGACCGCCTCGCCGAGGTCGGTGCTGAACGCGATGCCGGACGCGGCCTCCGTGGCGGCGGTGCGGCGGGCCTCCCCGGCATCGCCCACGTACTGCTCGACGACGGCGTCCAGCCGGCGCCGTCCGACGGCGACGGCCTCGTCGCTGACGTCGTACACCGTGACGGGCACGCCGTGCGTGGCGGCCTGGAAGGCGATCTGGGATCCGAGGACGCCGGCACCGAGCACGGTGACCGAACTGAAGGTGCTCATGTCCGCGAGTCTGCTCCGACCGGGTGGGTGCACGCGCCGACCGGACAGGGAGGCACGCACGACGCAGGGGGACGGGCGCACGGGAATGTGCACGGTCCGTCCCGTGTAGAGAGGAGTACCCCCGACGAAAGGACCCCGCCGTGATCATCGACGACCGCACCCCTGGCCAGAGCGACGACATCGCCCGCCGCCCGCAGGTCCGCATCCAGGACGACGAGCAGGCCGGTTTCGGCCGCTGGCTCGGCCTCATCAACGCCGGGGACTGACGTCCCGTCCGGTCGGCCATCGGCCCGCCGGTCTGGAGGCCCGCACCACGTCCGACGGACGGGTGCGGGC
>JASCOJ010000126.1 GCA_029959645.1 Microbacteriaceae bacterium PS02332
GGGGGGGAGGGAGGGTGCCCGGGCGGGCTCGGTCAGGACCGGGCGGCCGCGAAGCGGTCGGTGGTCTCGATGAGGGCGTCGAGGATGCCCGGCTCATCGAAGGCGTGGCCGGCGTCGTCGATCAGCCGGAACTCCGCGGAGGGCAGCGCCCGGTGCAGGTCCCATGCGGTGACGGCCGGCGTGCAGAGGTCGTAGCGCCCCTGGACGATGACGGTCGGGATGCCCGCCAGGCGAGGGGCGTCGCGGATGAGCTGCGCGTCCTCGAACCAGCCGCCGTGCGTGAAGTAGTGGTTCTCGATCCGGGCGAACGCCAGCGCGTAGGTGGGGTCGGCGTACCGGGCGACGAGGTCCGGGCGTGGCAGGAGGGTGATGGACGCCGCCTCCCAACTGGCCCAGGCGACGGCGGCGGGCCCGTGCACGGCGGGGTCCGGGTCGGCGAGGAGGCGCTCGAAGGCGGGGACGAGCTTCCCGGGCTGGCGTTCCTCCACGGCCACGGGCGCGAGGTACTGCTCCCACAGGTCGGGGAGGATGTTGGCGGCGCCGCCCTCGTAGAACCAGTCGACCTCGCTCTGGCGCAGCGTGAAGATGCCCCGGAGGACGAGTTCCGTGACCCGGTCCGGGTGGGTCTCGGCGTACGCGAGCGCGAGGGCGGACCCCCACGAGCCGCCGAACACCTGCCAGCTGTCGATCCCGAGGTGCTCGCGGAGCCGCTCGATGTCCGCGACCAGGGTCCACGTCGTGTTCGCCGACAGGTCGGTGGCGGGGTCGCCGGCGTGCGGCAGGCTCCGGCCGCAGTTGCGCTGGTCGAACAGGACGATCCGGTAGCGCTCCGGGTCGAAGAGCCGCCGGTGGTCGGGGGAGCAGCCGGCGCCGGGGCCGCCGTGCAGGAACACGACGGGCTTGCCGTCGGGCGAGCCGCACTCCTCCCAGTACACCTGCTGGCCGTCGCCGACGTCGAGCAGGCCGGAGCGGTTCGGGTCGAGCGGCGGGTAGAGCTGGCGCACGGGCGTCCTCTCGGAACGGAACGGAGCGGGGCAGTGTCGGGTGACGGGCGTTGCCACCGTACCGCCGGGCTGCGGCCCCTACGCGAGCAGTGTCCGGAGCGCCCGTCGGAGTCGCTCGCCGTCGGCGGGGCCGATGGGTGCGAGGAACTCCTCCTCGACCTGCAGGCGGAGCGCCTCGGCCGCGTCGACCACCTGTTCCCCCTGCTCCGTGAGTTCGACGACGTTGCGCCGGCGGTCTGCCGGGTCGGGGTGTCGCGCCACGATGCCCTTCCGTTCGAGGGTGTCGAGGAGTGCGACCATCGTCGTCCGGTCGATCCCGAGGGTCTGCGCCACCTGGAGCTGAGACATCGGCTCACGCCGGGCGAGGATTCGCAGTGCGCCGAACTCCTTGCCGTCGATCGACAGCGGGGCGAGCGCGGCGTCGGTCCGCTCGGTGAGGACCATCGTCGCGTGCTTGAGCAGGAACCCGAGGACGTCGGTGGGTCGGGCGTCGCTGGACATGCACCGATCCTAGCTTTACGCTGATCGTCAGCACCACTGACGATCAGCGGTCAGAACGGAAGGGTTCCCATGATCCTCATCACCGGCGGAGCTGGCTTCATCGGCTCCCACACCGTCCGGTCCCTCGTCGAGGCGGGCGAGGAGTGCGTCCTGCTCCAGCGTCGGGCTCCAGAAGTGCCGCCGCAGCTCGCCGACCTGCCCGTACACGTCGTGCAGGCGGACGTCGCCGACCTCGACGCCGTCCTCGCCGTCGGTCGCCGCTTCCCGATCACCGGCATCGTGCACCTCGCGGTCGCGCTGCCCTGGGCGGATGGCGGCGAAGACCC
This sequence comes from Microbacteriaceae bacterium PS02332, assembly GCA_029959645.1. GTDB lineage: Bacteria > Actinomycetota > Actinomycetes > Actinomycetales > Microbacteriaceae > Curtobacterium. The sequence continues at coordinate 1,832 of JASCOJ010000126.1, forward strand.
GGTCGAGGCCACGAGCACCGCGGTCGGGGCCTTCCTCAACATCGTGCGTGCCGCCCAGGCCTGGGACGTCCCGCGCGTGGTGGTCGCGAGCACGATCGGTGTCTACGGCTTCGGTGGCGCCGGGGCGCTGTCCGAGGACGTCCCGATCTCCTTCCGGCACGTCCACCCCATCCCGACGTTCAAGAAGATCGCCGAGCTCCTCGCCCTGCACCTGTCGGACGTGACCGACGTGCAGCTCGTCACCGCGCGGATCTCGGGCACGTGGGGCCCCGGTGGGCACCAGCCCGACCCCTTCTTCGCCGCTCCGTCGCTCGCCCTCGGCGCCGCCCGCGGGACGACGCCGGACCTCTCCGGCCTGGTCGCTCCTCCCTCCCGGAACGACGCGCTCGACCTCCTGTACGTCAAGGACACCGGGCGTGCACTCGCGCTCCTGATGCGCGCCCCCCGACTGCGACACCTGACCTACAACGTCGCGTCGGGACGGGCCACGAGCAACGACGACGTCGTCGCGGCGATCCGGACCGTCGTACCCGACTTCGCGGTCGACCTGCCCGTCGGGCCGGACCAGCCCCGGCAGTGGCTCGACATCACGCGGCTCCGGGAGGACACGGGGTTCACTCCCGAGTACGACACGGCCGCGGCAGCGGCGGACTACATCGCCTGGCTCCGCGCCGGCAACGCGCGGTAGACGTCGGACCAGGAGGTGGACGGGAGGCGCGGTGCGGGCCCGCCCCGCGCCTCCCGTCCGCACCGGCCGCGGCCTGCATCCTTCGATGCAAGTCCCGCAGGTGCGTCCCTCGGCCGGTCGTCCGCGATCGGCGTCGTTCGTAGCGTCGATGTCATGACGAACACCATGGAAGTCCGGTCAGGGACCGGCACCGCCCCGGAGGCCCGGCGGGGGATCGCGGGCACCATCGCCCGACACCCGCTCGCGTCGTTCTTCACCCTCGCACTCGGGTTGAGCTGGCTCGCCTGGGTGCCCTACATCCTGTCGCCGCACGGCTTCGGCGTGTGGGACCTGCACTTCGCCGAGGTCCTCGGCAGCGCGCAGTTCACCGGGGTCCTGCCCGGCGCACTGCTCGGCCCGTTGGGCGGCGCGTTCATCGTGACCGCGGTCGCCGACGGCCGCCCGGGCCTCCGCCGCTGGGTCGGACGCCTGTTCCGTTGGCGGGTCGCCTGGTACTGGTACGCACTGGCGCTCGTCGTCGTGCCGGCCCTGATCATCGTGTCCGCGCTGCCCTTCGCCGGTGGCGACGTGCACGCACCGACCGCCCTCGTCTTCGCCGCCGTGGTGCCCGGGCTGGTCATCCAGCTGTTCTCGACCGGCCTCAGCGAGGAGCCGGGCTGGCGTGACTTCGCCCTGCCCCGCCTGCAGCACCGGTTCGGCGGCCTCGGTGCCGCGGCGATCCTCGGCCCGGTGTGGGCACTGTGGCACATGCCGCTCTACCTCAGCGACTGGGGCGGGTTCCCGAACGCGCACTGGAGCGAGCCCGTCGTGTTCGCCCTGTTCACGATGACGTTCAACGTGCTGATGATCCAGGTGTTCAACAAGACCGGCGAGAGCCTGCCGTTGGCCCTGCTCCTGCACGTCGGCGTGAACAACACGATCTCGACGTTCTTCCCCACGATGTACCCGAGCATGACCGCCGGCACCCTGATGATCGGCCTGACGATCATGTCGACGATCACCGCCGTGGTGCTGCTCGTCGTCACCCGCGGCCGCCTCGGCTACGACCCGATCCGGCGCACGCTGCCGATCGACGCCCCGATCCCCACGCACCGCCGCCTCGTAGGATCGCACGATGGCATCCGCTGAGCCGCGCGCACAGCGCCCCGAGGTCGAGGCCCGGGGCGCTGGCCCCGGGCGACGCCCCGCCACCGCACGGGAACGGCGCACCGACGTCCTGGTCGCGCTCGGCACGTTCGTGGTCGGCCTCGGCCTGATGCTCGGCCTGCCGCCGCTCGACGCCGCCGACCCGGACCCCTCCGGCCCCGTCTCCCACTACCCAGCCGTCGCCGGCACGGCATGGACCGTCCTCTCGATCGGGCTCCTCGCCCAGTCGGCCGTCCTGCTGGCTGCACGACGGGCACCGCGAGCGACCCTCGTCGTCGTCGCGGCGATCCCGGTCCTGGTGGCCGTCCTGGCCCCGCGCGCGTACGACCTCTTCGGTCTCACCGTGCTCCCCGTCGTGGTCGCCGTCGTCCTCGCCGCCCTCCGGGTCCCGCTCGCACGTCTCTGGCCGGCGCTCACGGGTGCGTCCGCACTGGTCGTCGTCGGGAGTGCCGTCGTGTGGGCCGCCACGACGGGAGGGTTCCGCGCCAGCTTCATGCAGGGCCTGACCGGATCGATCGGCCAGGGCGTGCTCCAGGCCGTCGGCGCCGTCGGCCTCCCGCTCCTCGTCTGCCTGGTGGTGCTGTCCCGCCGCGAGGTCCGCGCCGCCCGCACCGCCGAGGCCAGCGCCGTCGACCGGGAGCAGGACGCCCTCGTCGACGCCGCCGTCTCCCGCGAACGCGCCGCCATGGCCCGGGAACTCCACGACATCGCCGCCCACCACCTCTCCGGGATCGCCCTCATGTCCGCCGTCATCGACCGCCAGATCGACACCGAGCCCGAGCGCGCCCACGAGGGCGTCCGTCAGGTCCGGGAGCAGAGCACCGCCGTCCTGGAGGACCTCCGCCGCCTGGTCGGCCTCCTCCGCGACGACAGCCCGACCGGCCGCGCGGTCGAGACCATCGCCGGGGTCGTCGACCTCGTCGAGCGGTCGCGGTTCCGCACCGACGTCCACCTGGTCGTCCGACCGGCCGACGACGCCGACCGCGGCAGCCGTCCGCTCGGCGACGGCGTGGGTCCCCTCGCACAGCTCGCCGCGTACCGCACCGTCCAGGAGGCCCTGGCGAACGCCGCCCTGCACGCCCCCGGGGCACGGTGCACCGTCACGATCGACGACCGCGCCGCCGACCACCTCGAGGTGCGGGTCGCCAATGGGCCGTCCTCCGTCCCGGCGATGGGCAGCACGCCGGCCGGTGGCAACGGGCTGCGCGGCATGCGTGAGCGGGCGGAACTGGTGGGGGCGGGCCTCCAGGTCGGCCCGACGGACGACGGTGGCTGGACGGTCGTGCTGACGCTCGGCCGGGAGGCCCACCCCACGTCCGACACGGTGGCCGACGGCCCGGCGGTGGCCCGGTGACCGGCGAGGCGCCGGGCGGCGGCGCGGCCAGCGCTGCCGACGCGGTGATCCGCGTCCTGGTGGCGGACGACCAACCGCTCGTCCGGGCCGGGGTGACGGCGCTCCTGGACGCCGAGCCCGACATCGAGGTCGTCGCCGTGGCGGCCGACGGCGGGGCCGCGCTCGAGCTCGCGCGGAGCACCCGACCGGACGTGGCGGTCCTCGACATCCGGATGCCGGTCCGGAACGGCATCGAGGTCGCCCGGGAACTCTGCGGTCCCGACGCCGACCCCGCGGTCCCGACACTCATGCTCACCACGTTCGACATGGACGACCTCGTGTTCGGGGCGCTCGAGGCCGGGGCGTCCGGGTTCCTCCTCAAGGACGCCGAGCCGGACGTCATCATCGGCGCCGTCCGCCAGGTCGCCGCGGGCAACGGCACGCTCGACCAGACGCTGACGCGGCGGGTGCTGCGCGAATTCGCCTCACGTCGCAGCCTGCAACCCGTGACGGGGGACCGCGCCGACGGGGTGCTCACCGCCCGGGAGCGCGACGTGCTGCTGCTCCTCGCGCAGGGCATGTCGAACGAGGAGATCGCCGCCGAGCTCGTCGTCGAGGTCTCCACGGTCAAGTCCCACCTGGCGCGGATGCTCCCGAAGCTCGGGGTCCGTTCGCGCCTGCAGGCCGTGGTGTGGGCGTACCAGAACCGGATCGTGGCGGTCCCCGGCGCGTAGTCGAGGAGTCCGGGAACGCGGCCGAGTCGGTGTCTGTCACCTGGCGGGTGCATGATCAGTGTCGGTCGTCGCCCGTACGGCTGAACTGGAGAGGTCGACGTGACCGGAACCCGAGGCTCGTCGCAGCTTCCCGAGCAGCCCGCAGCAGCGGCCGTGCCCGGCAGCGACGACGCACACCCGCAGGACGGCACCGCCGCCGTCAGCGGCCCCGAGCAGCACGGGGCGGCCCCGGCCGCCGACACGAGCCACGGCGACCCGGGCCACGGCGGGAAGTTCCGCCGCAGCGCCCCGGCACTCGCGCTCGCCGCCCTCGGCGTCGTCTTCGGCGACATCGGCACGAGCCCGCTGTACTCGATGCGCACGGTGTTCACGATCGACGGCGGCATCGTCAAGCCGATCCCGGAGGACGTCTACGGCGTCATCTCGATGCTGTTCTGGTCGATCACGATCATCGTGTCGGTGAAGTACGTCCTCGTGCTCATGCGCGTCGACAACCACGGCGAGGGCGGGGTGATGGCGCTCGCCGCACTGGCCCGTCGCCTGTACGCCAGGCGCCCCGGCGGCACCACGGTGTTCCTCGTGATCGGCATCGTCGGGGTCTCTCTGTTCTACGGGGACTCCGTGATCACGCCCGCGGTCTCCGTGCTCTCCGCGGTCGAGGGCCTCGGTACCGCCACCCCGTCGATCGCGCACTTCATCGTGCCGATCGCCGCGGTGATCCTCGTCCTGCTGTTCGTCGTCCAGCGGTTCGGGACGGCGAAGGTCGGCGCGTCCTTCGGTCCGGTGATGCTCCTCTGGTTCGTGGTGATCGCCGTCGCCGGCGTCCCGATGATCGTCAAGCACCCGGGCGTCCTGCAGGGGCTCTCGCCGACGTGGGCGATCGCGTTCGTGTTCGCGCACCCGTTCATCTCGTTCATCGCGATGGGTGCCGTCGTGCTCGCCATCACCGGGGCCGAGGCGCTGTACGCCGACATGGGCCACTTCGGCCGGATGCCGATCCTCCGTGCCTGGTTCTTCGTGGTGTTCCCCGCGCTGGTGCTGAACTACCTCGGCCAGGCCGCCCTCGTGCTCGACGACCCGACCACCACGAAGGACCCGTTCTTCCTGCTGTTCCCGAACTGGGCTCAGATCCCCGTGGTCGTCCTCGCGACCGCCGCGACCGTCATCGCCAGCCAGGCCGTCATCTCCGGCGCGTTCTCCCTGACCCGGCAGGCCGTGCAGCTGGGCCTGCTGCCGCCGCTGACCATCCGCCAGACCTCGAAGCGCGAGGGCGGCCAGGTCTACCTGCCCGCCGTCAACCTGCTGCTGTTCATCGGCGTCATGGCGATCATGCTGACCTTCCGGTCCTCCGCCGCACTGGCCACCGCGTACGGGGTGTCCGTCACGGGTGCCCTGGTCACCGACACCCTGCTGCTGCTCCTCGTCGTGAAGGCGCTCTGGCGCTGGTCGACGTGGAAGCTCGTCGTCGTCGGGGTCGTCTTCGGCGGCCTCGAGTTGACGTTCCTTGCCGGCAACCTGTCGAAGATCGCGCACGGCGGGTGGGTGCCGCTGCTCATCGCCCTCGCCGTCGTGACGCTCATGACGACGTGGCACCGCGGCCGCAAGCTCGTGCAGGAGGAGCGCCGCGTCCGCGAGGGCTCCCTGTCCGACTTCATCGACAAGGTGAACGCCGACCACGTCCCGCGTGTGCCGGGGGTCGCGGTGTTCCCGCACCCGAACAAGGAGACGACCCCGCTGGCCCTCCGCGCGAACGTCGAGCACAACGGCGTCGTGCACCAGCGCGTCATCATCGTGTCCGTGCTCACCGCGAACGTGCCGCACGTGCCCGCTCCCGAGGCGTTCAGCCGCGACGAGCTCGGCCACTCGGACGACGGCATCGACCACATCACGATCAAGTTCGGGTTCTCCGACGACCAGGACCTGCCGAACGCCATGCGTGCCGCGTGCCTCTCGGACGTGCTCGACCTCGAACCGGGCAGCATGGACGAGGCGTCGTACTTCATCTCCCGCGGTGCCCTGCGCACCGGCACCCGGAAGGGCAAGCACGGCATGGTCGCCTGGCGTCGGAAGCTCTTCGTCGCGATGGCGCACAACGCGGCCGACCCCGCGGCCCGCTTCGGGCTGTCGCCGCGGCGCACCGTGACGATGGGCAGCGACGTCGAGGTCTGACCGCCGCCCCGGTCAGCTGACCGCGCGACCGAGTTCGGCGCGGTAGGCCGCGAGCCGCTCGACGAGCGTCGCGCCGTCCTCGGTGCCGCGGAGGTTGCCGATGAGCTCGTCGACCCGGGCCACGACCGCGTGCCGCTCGCGGGCGTCGAGGCGCGGGAACGCCGACGCGTCCGGCAGGTCACCCGTCCAGGTGGTCCCCGTGGTCGCGACCGTCGTGCTCCCGACCGAGGTGCTCGACGTGCCGGGGTCGTCCGGGACGGCACTCGCGATGTCGACCACGTTCGCCGCGGCGACCGCGGTGGCGGCGATCGTGCCGATGAGCGCGAGGGTGGCCAGGCTGACGGCGGTCTTCTTCTGCATGGTCGCTCCGATCGACGTGGTGCCGCGCGGTGCGACGAGACCAGCCTGGCGACCGGGAGGCCCGCGGGCATCGGCGCGACGGTGGGCCCGACCCCGTCGAGCGGATGGTCCTGGCAGGCGTCGATCCACGACCTTCGGATGAGGTGTGCATCCCCGATGAGGTCGTAGCGTGGTCCCGATGACCGAGACCATGCGGAGGTGGGCACGTGCCCGCATGACGTCGGTCGTCCTCCCGGTCGCGGCCGCCGTGGTCTTCGTCGTCGGGATGCTCTGGCTGTTGCAGCGGTTCCGTGATTTGGGGCTCTGGTACCCGAGCGACCCCGCGGCCTACCGGAGCATCACCCTGATCTGCGGCGTGGTGATCGCCGTCGGGCGGCGGATCCCGCGCGTGCTGTTCTTCGCGGTGGCGGTCGTCGTCGCGAACCCGGACTGGTCGTTCTCGGTCGGGGAGATCCGCGCCATCCCGCTCGCGCTGACCGCCTACCTCGCCTCGGCCGCCGGGCTCCGCCGGTCGGTCGCGCTGCCGGTGGCCGGGGTCGCCGCCGTCCTGACGCAGTTCCCGTACCTCCTGGGCCAGGGGTGGACGTACCTGTTCCTCGCGTCCGACCTCTCCACGCGGTGGCTGGTGATCGGGATCGTGGTCGCCGCGGTGCTGCTCGGCACCGCCTCGTGGACGAAGGCCCGGAACGCCGAGGCCCTGGTCGCCCGCAACGTCGAGCTCGAGCAGCTCCGGGAGTCCGACCGGGAGCGCATCGCGAACGAGGAGCGCACCGCCATCGCCCGCGAGATCCACGACGTCGTCGCCCACCACGTCGCCGCGATCGTCATCCGCGCCCAGGCGGCGGCCCGCGTCGCGGACCAGCGTCCGGACGAGCCGCGTGCCGCGGTCGAGTGGATCGCGACGAGCGGCAAGGAGGCCCTCAGCGCCATGCGCGGGGTCGTCCGCGTCCTCCGCGGGGCCGAGACCGGCGGCACGACCGAGGCGCCGATCGTCCTCGCCGAGGCCGTCCGCGACGTCGTCGACCGCGTGCGTGCGACGGGCCTCCAGGTCGAGGCCGACGTGGAGGTCCCGCCCGGCCTCGACGCGCTGCAGCAGTTCGCGGTGCTCCGGGTCTGCCAAGAGGCCCTGACCAACGTCCTCATCCACTCCGGCGCCACCGCGGCGACCGTCCGCCTCGGTCGGGTCGGCTCCGACGTCGTGCTCATGGTCGAGGACAACGGGGCCGCCGCTCCGGCGCCGAGTGGCCTCGGGTCGGGCGGCGCGGGCCTCCGCGGTATGCGGGAGCGTGCTGACGCCGTCGGTGGGCACCTCATGGCCGGGTCGACCGGCCGCGGCTGGCGGGTGGACCTCGTCGTGCCGATGCGGACCACCATCAGCCACCGCGCCGGCGGGACCGGCGAGGCGGACGCGAGCCGGGCCTCCCGGTCGACCGTCGCCGCCACCGCAGCACAGCACGTCGCGGGGACGCGATGACCGAGCAGGGCAGCGACGCCATCCGGGTGATGGTGGTCGACGACCAGCGCATGGTGCGGATGGGTCTCGGCATGATGGTCGAGGCGGAGTCGGACATGACCGTCGTCGGCGAGGCCGGGGACGGTGCCGAGGCGGTGGCCCTCGCGGCCTCGCTGCGGCCCGACGTGGTGCTCATGGACGTGCGGATGCCGACGATGGACGGCATCACGGCGACGCGGACGCTCCTCGAGGCGGACAGCGCCGGTGCCGTGGTGATCGTGACGACGTTCGACGACGAGGAGTACCTCCTCGACGGTGTGCGGGCCGGCGCGTCGGGGTTCCTGCTCAAGGACGCCGGAGCCGACCTGCTCGCGGCGGCGGTACGGTCCGCGCACGGCGGTGACACCCTGATCGCGCCGTCGATGACCCGGGCGTTGCTCGAGCAGCGGTTGCGGTCGGACCTCGGCGGCGAGGACGGCGTGACCGAGACACCGGTGACGCCCGAGGCCGCGGCGGCCCTGGCGACGCTGAGCCCGCGGGAGCGTGACGTCCTCGGTGCCGTCGCCCGCGGCACGAGCAACGCCGACATCGCCCGGGAGCTGTGGCTGAGCGAGGCGACCGTGAAGACCCACATCAGCAGCGTCCTCTCGAAGACCGGGACGACGAGCCGGGTCCAGGCGGCGGTCTTCGCCTACGAGAGCGGGTTCGTCCGGCCGGGGTGGCTGACGGGGGCGTAGGCCCGCGCGGGTGCGCGGGTGCGCCGGTGCGCGCGCCCGCCCGCCGGGCCCGAGTCTCGCGCTCAGCGACAAGTCTCGGGCTCGTGAGTCCGAGACTTGTCACCCACCTCGAGACTCGGGGCGGCGGAGCGGCGGAGCGGTGGCTCGTCAGGCCGCGCCGGGCAGGAGGCCCGGGCCGGATTGCGGCGCGCGCCCCACCCCCGGGGGGCCCCCGCGGCGGGGCGGGGGCGCCCCGCCATTGGCTCAACGCCGCT
>JASCOJ010000127.1 GCA_029959645.1 Microbacteriaceae bacterium PS02332
CCGGGGGGGGCGCCGCCCCCCCCGCCCCCCCCCCGCGCCGGCCGCGCCGGCCGCGGGCCGCGCCGGCCGGCCGCGCGCCAGCGCTCAGTGCGTGAAGGCGAACCCGATCAGGGCCATCGTCACGATGAAGCCCGCGAGGTAGTTGATCCAGAGGAAGCGCTTCCAGCCCGCGTTGGCCTCCTCGGCCCGTGCGTCGGTGAGGTTCCACCACGGCAGCACGTTGAGGGCGTACGGCACGACGACGACCGCGGCGATCGGCCCCGGGAACGCCGAGAACAGCAGCGCGACCCCGGCGACGAGGTACGCCACGAACGCCAGCCGCACAGTCGCCCGTGCGCCGATGACGGTCGCCACGGAGCCGATCCCCCCGGCCCGGTCGGCGAGCACGTCCTGCACGGCGCCGAACGCGTGCGAGGCCACACCCCACAGGAAGAACGCGACGACCACGGCGACGAGCTGCCCGGTCCAGTGCGGCCCGGCGAGCGCGAGGCCGAACACGGCGGGCGACACGAAGTGGGTACTCGACGTGAGGGAGTCGAGGAACGGCCGCTCCTTGAACCGCAGTCCCGGCGCCGAGTACGCCACGACCGCGAAGACGCTCACCGCGAGGGCGAGCCACGTCCACGGTCCGTTGCCGCTCGCCGCCCCGAGCACGACGAGTGCGACGAGGAACGGCACGTTCGTGACCACGACGGCCCAGAGCGTGGCGCGGTGGACGCTCTTGTCGAGCAGCGCGCCCTCGACGCCGCCCTTCCGCGGGTTCCGCAGGTCGGACTCGTAGTCGAACACGTCGTTGATGCCGTACATCGCGAGGTTGTACGGCACGAGGAAGTACACGACCCCGACCAGGAAGGCGACGACCGAGAACCCGCCGCCGCCCTCGAGGCCGACCCCGCTGCCGAGCAGGTAGGCCGCGCCGAACGGGTAGGCGGTGTTCACCCAGCTGATCGGTCGTGACGACACGAACAGCGCGCGCAGGGTGGACGGTCTGGAGGCTCCGCTTCCGGTCATGCGCTCGGCTCGCCTTCTCGTGTGGGTCGGGTCGGTCGGGACGCAGCCGCAGGCCGCGGTGTGGTCGCCCCGGCGCGGTCGCGCCGGTCACGCGTCCCGGCGCCGTCGCGCCGGTCGCGTCCGGCGTCGGGTCCGCCGAGCAGCGTCCAGAGGGCGGGCAGCAGCACCACGGCACCGAGCGAGTACGCGAGGTCCTCGACCGGGAACAGCCCGGTCCGGATGCCGAGGGTCTTCGCCGGGTCGTAGGCGACGACGCCGAGCCCGACGATGACGTTGTTGAACACGAGCGTCATGACGACGAGGGCGATCCCGGCGACCACGGCAGACACGAGCGTGACGCGACGACGACGCCGTGCACGCTCCGGGTCCCCGGCCCGACGGGCTGCGACGAGCCCGGCGACGACGGCGACGAGCACCGCGACCCCGAGGAACGGGACGGCGAGGAGCGCGTAGGTGGTGGACCCGCTCACGACCGGTCCCCCGGCGTCCGGTCCGCACCGCGGTCCAGGCGACGCGCGAGGCGGGGCCGGACGAACCCGACGAGGTCCATGGTCGTCCAGCACAGCAGCGCGAGGAAGAAGAGCTCCTCGAGCGGCACGTCCGGTGCGAGCAGGACGCCGGTGAGCAGGCCGGTCGTGCCGATGAAGAAGATCCCGAGGTGCACACCGACGACGTCCCACACCAGGAAGAAGGCCAGGCCGACGACCATCACCACGGCGGCGCGCCAGGGCGACCGCCAGAAGAACAGCCGGTGTCGGGCGTCGAGCACCGCCACCCCGGCGATCGAGAGGACGAGTGCGGCGAGGTACGTCCCCGGCATCAGTCCCCTGCCCGGACGGCCGGCACCCCGGCACTGCGGCGCAGGGGGGTCGGCAGCGGCTCGGTCGAGGTGTCGCCGTGGATGCGCTTGAGGAGCACCTCGGCGCTGATCAGGCACATCGGCAGCCCGATGCCCGGGATCGTCGAGGCGCCGACGTAGTAGAGCCCATCGACCTTCGTCGAGGCGTTCCCCTCGCGGAAGAACGCGCTCTGCGCCAGGGTGTGCGCCGGGCCGAGCATCGAGCCGCTCCAGGCGTTGAGGTCGTCGGCGAAGTCGCGCGGGCCGATCGTGCGGCGGACCCGGATGCGGTCGCGGAGGTCCGGCACACCGGAGCGCTCGGCGATGACGTCGATGGCGCGGTCGGCGATCGCCTCGACCTGCGGGTCACCGGCACCGTCGAGGCCGCCCTTGCCGATGGACACGTCGGCGGGCAGCGGCACGAGGACGAACAGGTTGCTCGAGCCCTCTGGTGCGACGGAGTCGTCGGTGAGCGACGGGGCGCACACGTAGATCGACGCCGGGTCCGGCACGTGGCGGTCCTTGCCGAAGATCGCGCCGAAGTTCGCCTTCCAGTCCTCGGTGAACACGAGCGTGTGGTGCAGCAGTCCGGGGACGAGGCCGTCGACGCCGAGGTACACGAGGACCGCCGAGGGGCCCGGGTCGCGCTTGGCCCAGTGCGTCGCGTCGTGCGTGCGGTGCTCCTGCTCGAGGAGTTCCATCTCGGTGTGCCGGAGGTCCGCTGCGCTCACCACGAGGTCGGCGGTGACGGTGTGCTCGTCGCCGGCGCGGTCACGGTAGGTGACACCCGTGGCGGTGTCGTCCTCGACGACGATGCGGGACACCGTGACGCCGGTCGTGATCGTCGCGCCCTCGGCGAGCGCGACCCGCTCGACCGCGGCGATCACCTCGGTGATGCCGCCCTTCGGGTAGAGCACCCCGTCGGCCAGGTCGAGGTGGCTCATCAGGTGGTACATGCTCGGCGCCGCGTACGGGCTCGTCCCGAGGAACACCGCCGGGTAGCCGAGGACCTGCCACAGCCGGCGGTCCTGCACGGCCGAGGCGGCGAACGAGGACAGCGGCTGGAGGAGCAGCCGCGCGAGCTTGCCGAGCCGCTTCAGGACGTCGGGCCTGGCGAGCTTCGTGAGGTCCTGGAAGGTCGTGTAGAGGAACCGACGGACGGCCATCTCGTACGTGTCGGCGGCGGAGTCGAGGTACTTCGCCATCTTCGCGCCGGCGCCCGGTTCGATCGACTCGAACAGCGCGATGTTCTGCTCCCGCGTCGCCCGCAGGTCGATCGGCTCGTCGTGCCCCTCGGTGTAGACGCGGTAGCCCGGGTCGAGCACCTCGAGGTCGAGCTGCTCCCCGGCGCTGGTGCCGAGCAGCTGGAAGAAGTGGTCGAACACCTCGGGCATGAGGTACCAGCTCGGACCGGTGTCGAACCGGAAGCCGTCCTGCTCCCACGACCCGGCGCGGCCGCCGAGCTGGTCGCGCTGCTCGAGGACGGTCACGGCGAAGCCGTCACGCGCGAGCAGCGCGGCGGCGGCGAGACCGCTGATCCCGCCGCCGATCACCACGGCGCGGCGGACCGGGACGGTGCGGGTGGTGCCGACGGTCGGACGGGAGGCGGGGGACGGGCTCACGAGGAGCCTCCAGACTGTGGGGTGGAGCGGGGACGCGACGCGGACCGGCCGGCCAGCACCTGCGCGGCGAGCCGCGCCTTCACCGGGTTCGGCACCCGCACGCGGGTGGCGACCAGGCGCTCCGCCGGGGTGGCGGCGATCCGGTCGTTGAGTTCCTGGAACAGCGCGTGGGCGAGCGCGACGGCGTTCCGGGCGTCCCTCGGCAGCAGCGGGACGGTCCGGGCGGCGGTGTCGAGGTCGGCCTGCACGTCGGCGACGAGCCGGTGCTTCGTGGCCTCGTCGAAGCTCTCGACGTCGACGCCGGGGAAGTACGAGCGCCCCAGGACCTCGAAGTCCGCCTGCAGGTCGCGGAGGAAGTTCACCTTCTGGAACGCCGCCCCGAGCGCTCGCGCCCCGTCGACGAGCACGCGGTCGTCGAACGTCGGGCGCCCCGCGCGGTACACGAAGGCGCGTAGGCACATCAGGCCGACGACCTCGGCGGACCCGTGGACGTAGGTGTCGAAGGACGCCTGGTCGTGCTCGGCGCGGTCCAGGTCCATCCGCATCGAGGCGAAGAACGGTCGAGTGAGCTCGGCGCCGAAGCCCGTCGTCCGCGCGGTGCGGGCGAAGGCGTGCACGACCGGGTTCACCGAGAAGCCGAGGCGCATCGCGCGTTCGGTGTCGGCCTCGAGTTCGTCGAGGACCTCGCGCGCGAGCTCCGGCGCGAGCCCGGCCTCGGTCGCCGGGCCGTCCACGACCTCGTCGGCGACGCGGACCAGGGCGTAGACGTTCCGGATGTGCTCCCGGGTGTCCTTCGTGAGCAGACGGCTCGCCAGCCCGAACGACGTCGAGTAGCGGCTGATCACGACGCTCGACGCGGCCTCGGCGGTGGCGTCGTAGAGCGGGAGGCGGTGCTGTGCGGTGGTGCTCGACGTCACCGGACGCGCTCCACGAGCTCGGTGACGAGCCCCTCGAGCCGGGCACCGAGGACGGAGGGCAGGGCGGCGAGCTCGGCCCGGGCGAGTGCCGTGTGCTCCTGCACCCGGGACACGGCGGCGTCGCGCGCACCGCAGGTCACGAGGAGCTCACGCATGCCGGCAGCACGGTCCTCGCTGAGGTCCGGGTCGCCGAGGTACGGCGCCAGTTCCGGCCAGCACTCGGTGGTCGCCGCGTAGGCGATGAGCATCGTGCGCTTGCCCTCGCGGAGGTCGCCGAGCGCGGTCTTGCCGGTCGACCCCTCGTCGCCGAACACCCCGAGGAGGTCGTCCACGATCTGGTACGCGATCCCGACCTCGCGGCCGAAGGCGCCGAGGGAGGCGACGACGGACTCGGGTGCACCGGCGAGGACCGCGCCGGACTGCAGCGGCGCCTCGAAGCTGTACACACTCGTCTTGGCCCGTTCCATCTGCAGGACCTCGTCGACGGTCGGCATCACGCCGAGGGCCAGGTCGACGTCGGCCATCTCGCCCGCGGCGCTGGCGAACACGGCGTCGTCGTAGAGGTCGAGCAGCCGGGAGCGTCGCTCGCCCGTCACGCCGCTCGACTCGATGAAGCGCGGCGCCGCGGCGAGGGCGAGGTCGCCCGCGATCACGGCGGCGCTGGTGCCCCGGTGTTCGGCGGTGGGCAGCGGCAGGCCCCCGGTCGTCGCGGTGTCGCGGAAGGACCCGGCGACGTTCGGCTGCCCGCGGCGGGACCAGTCGCGGTCGATGACGTCGTCGTGCACGACGAGGGCCGTGTGCAGCAGCTCGTAGGCGGCGGCGACGTTCGCGGCGGCGTGCACGTCCTCGCCCCCGAGCGCCGTGTAGGACGTCAGGACCATGCGCGGTCGGAAGCGCTTGCCGCCCATGCTCGCCTTGCGGAGCACCCGCCAGAGTTCCTCGGAGGGACGGCCGAACGCCTGGGCACGGGCGCTGGACACCGTGAAGAAGCGCTCGAGGCACTCGTCGACGAGGCCCAGGTCGATGTGCGCCACGGTGGCCGCGTCCTCGGTCATTGGCCTAATCTATCGAGACAGATGAGCCTTTTCCCGGAAACCGTGGTGCTGCTGGCCGACGACCGTACCCCGATCGGCACGGCGGACAAGTTCACGGTGCACACAGACCACACGCCCCTCCACCTCGCGTTCAGCTGCCACGTGCAGAACGCCGACGGCGACGTGCTGGTCACCCGGCGCGCCCTGAGCAAGAAGACCTGGCCGGGCGTGTGGACGAACTCGTTCTGCGGGCACCCCGGACCGGACGAGGCGTTCGAGGACGCCATCGCCCGTCGCGCCGACCGGGAACTCGGGCTGACCGTGCACAGCATCGAGCTCGTGCTCCCGGACTTCCGGTACCGCGCCGTCGACGCGTCCGGCATCGTCGAGAACGAGGTCTGCCCGGTGTACCGCGCGGTCGCCGACGTCGACCCGCAGCCCGCCGACGACGAGGTCGCCGAGTGGGTCTGGCTGCCGGAGGCCGACCTGCGCCAGGCCGTCACCGCCGCGCCGTTCGCGTTCAGCCCCTGGCTCGGGTGGCAGCTCGCGGAGCTCCCGCTCGACGCCCTCGCCGCCCGCTCCTAGCCCGCCCGCTCCCGGGCGGTGCCGTTCCCGGACCCGCCCGCCCGCTCCCGGGCGGGGCCGCTCCCGGGCGAGGCCGCCCGCTCCCGGGCGGGGCCGCTCCCGGCCCCGCCCGCCCGTTCCCGGACCCGCGCAGGCTCGCCGGCGGCTCCGTCGGGCGTCCGTCGACCGCGCCGACGCGGGGCGGGCCTCCCGACCGGCCGACGGCGCCCGCACCCGCTCCCGCGCAGGGGCTGTGCACCCGCGCAGCCGGCGGCGATCGCGGAGCGTGCATAATGATCTGGCTCGGGATGTGAACGTGCACATGGGCGTGCCGCGGCCCCGGGCGGGAAGAAGCA
The DNA here is from genome assembly GCA_029959645.1 of Microbacteriaceae bacterium PS02332. Taxonomy (GTDB): domain Bacteria; phylum Actinomycetota; class Actinomycetes; order Actinomycetales; family Microbacteriaceae; genus Curtobacterium. The sequence continues at coordinate 6,343 of JASCOJ010000127.1, forward strand.
GCAATGGCGACGACGCGGGAGCAACCGCCGCGGTCTCCGAGCATCCGCGACGTCGCGCGCGTCGCCGGTGTCTCACACCAGACCGTCTCGCGCGTGCTCAACAACTCGGACGCGATCCGCGCCGAGACCCGCGAGCGCGTGGTCGCGGCCATGGAGGAGCTCCAGTACCGGCCGAACCGCGCCGCCCGTGCGCTGGTGACCAGCCGGACCAGGACCATCGGTGTCCTGACCGCGCAGCGCTCGCACTACGGGCCGACCGTGACCCTGCAGGCGATCGAGGACGCGGCGGTGCTCCGGGGGTACTCGGTGACCACCGCGAACATCACCGAACCGACCGATGCCGCCGTACGCGACGGGCTCGGGCACCTGCTCGACCAGGACGTCGAGGGCATCGTCGTGATCGCGCCGCAGCAGCGGATCTTCGACATCATCGAGGAGCTGGGCGTCCGGATCCCGTACGTCACGATGCGTTCGAGCGTCGGAGCGGACCCGACGGCCCTGTGGGTGGACCAGATGGAGGGCGCGCGGCTCGCGACGACGCACCTGCTCGACCTCGGGCACGAGTACGTCCGGCACATCGCCGGTCCGCAGGACTGGATCGAGGCGGACGCCCGGATGCAGGGCTTCCTCCGCGCCATGTCGGACCGGGACATGCCCGTGCAGCCGCCGATCCTCGGGGACTGGAGCGCCGACTTCGGGTACCACGCCGGCCGCGAACTGCTGCGGTGGCGGGACTGCACCGCGGTGTTCTGCTCGAACGACGCGATGGCGCTCGGCGTGGTGCACGCCGCGCGGTCGTACGGCCTCGACGTGCCGGGCGACCTCTCGGTGGTCGGGTACGACGACATCCCGGAGGCGAAGCACTTCTGGCCGCCGCTGACGACCGTGCAGGTGGACTTCGCCGAACTCGGCCGGCGCAGCGTGGACATCCTGCTGCCCACCGGCGACGACGTGCTGCGCTCGGTCGACATCGTGCCGCAGCTCGTGGTCCGCGGCTCCACCGGGGCTCCGCGCAGCCGCTGACCGCCCGCACGACCCCCGCTCGGGGGCCGGTGATCGGCCACACGGCGCGGATGTGCGGGACGTTACCGAACTGCGACCCATCGGAATTGACACCGGCGGCGGGGCTGTGCGTAACATTGCCTCCGTTCCGCGATGTGACCGTTCACATGAGCCGTCACACGGCGCGGACACCGGACGCGACAACGAGGTCCGCACAGTCTCCCTGTGCCCTTCGGTTGCCGCGGCTGACCACCCGAAGGACTGCCGCATCGCAGCGGCAGAAGGAGATGCACCGTGGCGTCAACCCACCAGGGACCTGACCCGATCGACACCGGGCTCGAGACCCGTTCGATCACCGCAGCCGAGACGATCCTCGAGATGCGCTCGATCACCAAGGAGTTCCCTGGTGTGAAGGCGCTGTCCGACGTGTCCCTGCGCGTCCGAGCCGGCGAGATCCACGCGATCTGCGGCGAGAACGGCGCCGGCAAGTCGACGCTCATGAAGGTGCTGTCGGGCGTGTACCCGTACGGCACCTACAGCGGCGAGATCGTCTACGAGGGCGACGAGGTCCGCTTCTCGAACATCAAGCAGTCCGAGCAGGCCGGCATCGTCATCATCCACCAGGAGTTGGCGCTGATCCCGGAGCTCTCGATCACCGAGAACCTGTTCCTCGGCAACGAGCCGAGCCGCTTCGGTCGCATCGACTGGACCGCGGCGCAGCTCCGCGCCCAGGACCTCCTCGCCCGCGTCGGCCTCGACGAGGACCCGGACACGCAGATCAAGAACATCGGTGTCGGCAAGCAGCAGCTCGTCGAGATCGCGAAGGCCCTGCACAAGGACGTCAAGCTCCTCATCCTCGACGAGCCGACCGCGGCCCTCAACGAGAACGACTCGCAGCACCTGCTCGACCTCATCGTCGGGCTGAAGTCCAAGGGCATCGCGAGCATCATCATCAGCCACAAGCTCAACGAGATCGAGCAGATCGCCGACGAGATCACGATCATCCGCGACGGCAAGACCATCGAGACGCTCAACGTCAAGGCGGACGGCGTCAACGAGGACCGCATCATCCGCGGCATGGTGGGCCGCTCGCTCGAGTCCCGGTTCCCGGACCGCACCCCGAAGATCGGCGAGACCTTCTTCGAGGTCCGCAACTGGACGGTGCAGCACCCGCTCGACTCGTCCCGCCTGGTCTGCAAGGGCTCGAACTTCCACGTCCGCCGTGGCGAGATCGTCGGCTTCGCCGGTCTGATGGGCGCGGGTCGCACCGAGCTGGCGATGAGCCTGTTCGGTCGCTCCTACGGCACGTGGCTCGACGGCCAGATCATCAAGGACGGCCGCGAGGTCAAGATCACGAACGTCCAGCAGGCCATCGACAACGGCCTCGGGTACGTCTCGGAGGACCGCAAGGCCCTCGGCCTGAACCTGCTCGACACGGTCAAGCGCTCGACCGTCGCCGCCGACCTGAAGAAGATCGCCAAGGGCGGCGTCGTCGACTCCCTCGAGGAGTACTCGGTCGCCGAGAAGTACCGCAAGATGCTCCGCACGAAGGTGCCCTCGGTCGAGGACAACGTCGGCAAGCTCTCCGGCGGCAACCAGCAGAAGGTCGTCCTGTCCAAGTGGATGTTCACCGACCCGGACCTGCTGATCCTCGACGAGCCCACCCGCGGCATCGACGTCGGCGCCAAGTTCGAGATCTACGGGATCATCCAGCAGCTCGCCGCCGAGGGGAAGGGCATCATCCTGATCTCCTCCGAACTCCCCGAGCTGCTCGGCCTGTCCGACCGGATCTACACCATCTTCGAGGGCGCGATCACCGCTGACCTCCCGGCCGACCAGGCCGACCCCGAATCCCTCATGCGCAGCATGACCTCCGCGCGGAAGGGCGCCACCGTCTCATGAACAACCTGAAACTGCTCTTCGGCAAGGGCAACAGCATCGGCCAGTACGGCATGATCATCGCACTCATCGTGCTGTTGGCCCTGTTCTCGATCACCACGAAGGGGCTCATCCTCGAGCCCACCAACGTGATCAACCTGTTCCTGCAGTACTCCTACATCCTCATCCTCGCGCTGGGGATGGTCATGGTGATCATCGCCGGCCACATCGACCTGTCGGTCGGGTCGGTCGCGGCCGTCGTCGGCATCGTCGTGGCACAGTCCATGGCGGTCTGGCACTTCCCGGTGTGGGCCGCGATCATCCTCGGCCTCGTCATCGGCGCACTGATCGGTGCATGGCAGGGCTTCTGGGTCGCGTTCGTGAAGGTCCCGGCCTTCATCGTGACCCTCGCCGGCCAGCTCATCTTCCGCGGTGTGAACCAGATCATCGGTTCGTCCACCTCGGTCCCCGTCCCGGACGCGTACACGCCGATCGGTGCCGGCTTCCTCCACGACTTCGGTCCGGACTTCGGCTTCAGCAACGGCACGCTCCTCCTCGGGCTCGTCACCATCGCCGCGCTGATCATCATCGAGGCCCGTGGCCGTGCCCGTCGCACCAAGATGCAGGCCGAGGTCCCGCCGCTGTGGGTCTCGATCGTCCGCACCGGTGTGCTCGTGGTCGTCACCCTCATCGCGACGTACCTGTTCGCCGCCGGCCCGGTCGGTACCTCGGTCCCGATCGTCGCGATCATCCTGGGCGTCCTGACGATCATCTACGGCTTCGTCACGAAGAACACGATCTTCGGCCGCCAGGTCTACGCCGTCGGTGGCAACGCCAACGCCGCGGTCCTGTCCGGCGTCTCCGCGAAGAAGGTCAACTTCTTCGTCATGATGAACATGTCCGTCCTCGCCGCGGTCGCCGGCATGGTGTTCGTCGCCTACTCCGGTGCCTCGGGCCCGGCTGACGGCACCGGCTGGGAGCTCGACGCGATCGCCGCCGTGTTCGTCGGTGGCGCCGCGGTCGCCGGTGGTGTCGGCACGATCTCCGGCTCGATCATCGGTGGTCTCGTGATGGCGCTGCTCTCGAACGGCCTGCAGCTCATGGGCCTCGAGTCCAACAAGGTGCAGATCATCCGCGGTCTTGTCCTGCTCGTCGCCGTCGCCTTCGACGTCTACTCGAAGACGCAGGGACGTCCGTCGCTCATCGGCGGCATGATGCGGCAGTTCCAGCGCAAGGACACCGAGGACAACACGGTGGCCGCGCAGCAGCCGCGCTCCATCGCGGACCAGCCCGACAAGGTCAACCTCCCCTAGCTCCGGATCCGGCGCGGTCGACCCCGACG
>JASCOJ010000128.1 GCA_029959645.1 Microbacteriaceae bacterium PS02332
GGGGGGGGGGGGGGGCGGGGGGGGCGGCCGCGCGCGCGCGCCCCCCCCCCCCCCCCCCCCCCCCCCCCCCCCCCCCCCCCCCCCCGACGTGGTGCGGGCCTCCCGGCCGGGTCAGCGGCGGCGGAGGAGCCCGCCGGAGACGCGCTGCTGCTCGCCCTGCTGCGCGGTGAGCACGATCACGATGCCGGTGAGCAGCGGCGGCACCCACTGCAGGATCTTCTGCTGGCGCTGCGCGGTGGCGAGCTCCGGCGATGCACCGGACCCCGTCTCGGTGACGCCCTCGGCGCCTTCCGACGCGTGCTTCGCGATGGTCTTGCCGGCCGAGGCCGACCAGAAGGCGGCACCGGCGGCGGCGACGGTCAGCACGGTCTTGACGACCGCGTTGCCCTGCGCGCCACCCTGGTTCGCGACCCGGCCGCGGTCGGCGACGAGCATGCCGATCGCGCCGACGGCGTGCGTGCCGAGGATGCCGAGCTGGACCGGCGCCCAGCGGGCCCAGCCCTTCGAGGAGAGCGTGAGGCGCTCGGCCGGGTCCTTCGCGGCGGCAGCGGCGCCGTTCAGGCCGATGACGCCCATGAGGGAGCCGCCGAACCAGGCGGCGAGGCTGACGTCGTGGAGGCTGCGGAAGAGCGTGGTGCGGTCGGACATGGTGTTCCTTCGTGGTGCATCGGTCGTGCGGGGAGGACGGCTGCGGAACGGTCGTCCTTCGGAGGAGGAGCGGTACGGCCCCGGCGACCGGGGTCTCGGGCAGCGCCTTGCACGGTAGGCCGCGGCGTCCGGCGCTGCGGTCAGCCTGGGTCAGGCCCGGCGGTCGGGCGTCTCAGGCCCGGTTCCGGGCCGCCCAGCCGAGGGCGACGACCCCGAGCAGGGCGCCCAGCACGGCGCCGAGGGTGTTCGCCACCACGTCGTCGATCGTGGCGTAGCGCGCGGGCAGGAACAGTGCCTGCCCGGTCTCGATGACGCAGCTCACGACGAGGCCCGCAGCCGCACCCGCCCACCACCACCGGGCGCCCGCGAGGAGCACGACGAGGAGGCCGAGCGGCACGAAGAACACCACGTTCGCCGACGACTCGACGGCGTCGTACCCGAACCAGCTCGGTGCTCCGTGCCGCTGTAGCAGCCCGATGAGCCGGTCCAGCCACGGGCGTGCGCCGGCGTCGACCGGGGTGCCCCAGAACCCGATGAGGACGACCGCGACCGCGTAGGCCACGGCGAGCACGAGGGCGACCCGGCGGCTCCGTCCCGTCGCGTGCGCGCTCGTGCCACCGCGGCGCCGCACCGAGTGCGCCCACGCGGTGATCCGCGACCAGCCGTCCGCGCCCGACGGCGCGTCGTGCGCGCTGCGGTCGGGACGGTCGGGAGTCATCCGGACCGACGCTACCGGCCGGGTCCGCCACCCCGCTGGCGGCGGCGGGCGTGCCCTCCGGACGGGAGGCCCGGCATCGGCCCGCCAGGCCGGGCCAGGTCCATCCAGATCACGCGTACGCCGTGCGCGCTCTGTACCCCGGAAGTGTGACGGCACTCCCCGTACTTCGGGGGATCGGCGCTCCGCAGCATTGGTGGAACCCGTGAATGCGCGGGTGCGCCTGGCACGCGCCGTCCCCCGAGCCCTACCGTTGAACCGCAAGCAGATGTACCCCGGAACGTGAAGGAGCAGTGCCATGACGATGATCACCGATGACGTCAAGCAGGTCGAGGTGACACTCGACACCGACACCGTCGACACGATCGCCGTCCTCGAGGCACAGATCGCCCACGTCACCACCCGCGCCACCATCTCGTGGACCCAGACCGAGCCCGGCTCCTGGGTCGCCGACTACGCCGGCTACTACGGCGGCACGGTCGACGCGCGCGACGCCCACTACTTCGTGTCCGACACCTTCGGGCAGTACGTCGGTGACTTCCGGTCGCTCGAGGACGCACAGTCGCGTCTCGCCGACCGGTTGCACGTCGTCCTCCCGGCCGTCATCCGACCGGTCGACTGACCGCCGGACCAGAACGAAGCACCACCCGACGCCTGAGCGTCACAGCACGACAGCTCGACCGAGGCCCCGCCGGAACACCGGCGGGGCTTTGACGTTCCCGGAGCGGCTTCGCGTCCGCACGGGCGCTCGGCGCCGTGGCCGTGGCCGCGCCTGCGCTCGGCGCCGTGGCCAGCGTCGCCGCCCGGCTCGGTGACGTGTCCCCAGTCCGGGGGTGTGTCCCCCGTTCTGTCTGGGGCGGTCCCCCCTACTGGGGACCCGACTTGTCCCACATCTGGGTCGCGACCTGTCAGTATCGGGCTCGGCGCGACCGAACTTCTCTCGTCTTCTGGGTTCCCGAGCGCGCCAGGCTCGCTGTCTCGACCCGAAAGTGACTCATGCTGCCTGCTGCCCACGGCACCGCTGTGCCCCGCCGCCCCGGCATCCGCCGGTCCGGCTCCCGGCTCCTCGCGATGGCCGGCGCCGCACTCCTCGTCGGTGGAGCGCTCACGCAGGCCGTCACGGCCGACCCGGCCGCCGCCGCGACCGCCCTGTCCTGCGACCAGAACACGCTCTACGCCATCGACACCGCGAACAACCAGCTCGCCTCGATCAACGCCACGAGCGGCGCGGTCACGAACGTCGTCAAGCTCGACCCGGGCAACAACGCGCTCGCGGTCGCCCGCAACGGCGTCGCGGCGTACGCCTCCCAGAACACCGGCAACACCATCACCGGGTACGACGCGGTCAACGGGGTCCGGCTCGCGGACGTGACGAACGCCGACCCGGCCGGCGCCGCGAACCGCCCCGCCCTGCTGCGCGGTGCCGTCAACCCCGCGACCGGTCTGTACTACTACGCCACCGGCGGCACCGGTCCGGTCTACCTCGGCGCCTACAACCCGAAGACGGGGGAGAAGATCGGCCAGGTGGGTCGGATCGGCAACCTGGTCGACGGCAAGAACGGCGACATGGCGTTCAGCTCGCGCGGCCTGCTGTTCGTCGTCACCGGCAACCAGATCCGCCGCGTCGACTCCGAGACCGTGCCGGCGGTCAAGGGCACGGACACGTTGAGCACCTCGCTCGTCGCGACCCTCCCGATCGACCCGAGCGACGCGGGCAGCCCGGGGATCGCGTTCTCCTCCGACGGGTACCTCTACGCCTCGGTCAACACGACGATGTACAAGATCAACCCGGGCTCGGGCAAGCTCGAGACGTCGTACGCGATCGGGAACGGCAACTACCTGCCGTCCGACCTGGCGAGCTGCAACTACGCGAACACGCTGACCGCGCAGTCGAGCGTCGACGACCGCTGGAGCACGAGCGACCAGTTCGCCCTGACCATCAGCGGCGGTGACGTCAGCAGCGGCAACACCGCCACGACCGACGGCACCGCTCCTGGCGTCCAGGCGAAGCACGCCGGCGCCGTCCTCACCCTGCCGTCGAAGCAGTACACCGCGACACAGACCCGGGCCGGCTCGACCGACCTCGCGGACTACGACACGACGTGGAAGGCCGTCAACGTCAACGCCGACCCGACGAGCGCGGACGCCGTCGTCGCCTCCGGCAACGGCAACACGGCCACGTTCACGTTCCCGGCCGCGAAGTCCGCCGACGGCACCGACATCGTCGTCACCTTCGCGAACCGCCTCACACTGACGCACGTCACGACCGCGTCCGACACGTACGCGACGCCGGTCGACACGACGCTCGACGTCCCCGCCGCGGGCGTGCTCCGGAACGACACCGGCACCGGCCTCACGGTCACGAAGCACACGGACCCGGCGAACGGAACCCTGACGATGTCGGCGACGGACGGCAGCTTCTCGTACCGGCCGAGCGCCGGGTTCTCCGGCACCGACCAGTTCACCTACACGGCGACCGACGGCGGCGGGCGCCCCTCGACGAGCACGGTGACGATCACCGTGACGCCGAAGGCCACCGACGACGCCTTCAGCGTGCACACCGGCTCGACGGCCACCGCGAAGGCGTCCGCAGGCGTGCTCGCGAACGACCACGGGACCGGACTCACGGTCACCGGCCACACTGCTCCCGCGCACGGCGACCTCACCCTCGGCGCGGACGGCTCGTACGCGTACACGCCGACGGCCGGTTGGTCCGGCACCGACGCCTTCACCTACACGGCGGAGGACGGCACCGGCGCGACGATCTCCGCCACGGTCAGCATCACGGTCCTCCCGACCGCGACGGCCGACACCGTCGCCGCGACCGCCGGCACCACGACCACCGTCGCGGCACCGGGCGTCCTCGGCAACGACCTCGGGACCGGCCTGACCGTGACCGGGAACACCACGCCCGCGCACGGCTCCGCGACGGTCCGTCCCGACGGCACCGTGGTCTACACGCCCGCCGCCGGCTGGTCCGGACCGGACACGTTCGACTACACGGTCACCGACCGCGCCGGGACGACCGACACCGTGACGGTCACCGTGCAGGTCGCGCCGAGGGCCGTCGACGACACCGCGACCGTCGACGCCGGCAACTCCGTCGCCACGAGCACGCGGGCCGCGGGCGTCCTCGGCAACGACGCGGGCACCGGGCTGACGATCACGTCCTCGACGAAGCCCGCGAACGGCACCGTGCAGCTCGACCCGGGCACCGGTGCGTACACGTACACGCCGACGCCCGGCTTCTCCGGCACCGACCGCTTCACCTACACCGCGACCGACAGCGCCGGCACGACGACGAGCGCCACGGTGACGATCACCGTCCGCCCGACCGCCGCCGCCGACACCGCGACCACGCCCGCGGGCCGCCCGGTCACGATCGACGTGCAGGGCAACGACCGCGGCACCGGCCTGACCACCGCGCTCGTCGGACGCCCGGCCCACGGCACGGTCGCGGTCGCTCCCGACGGCAGTGTCCAGTACACGCCGACCGCCGGGTACTCCGGCCCGGACTCCTCCACCTACACGGTGACCGACGCCACCGGGCAGACCACGCAGCCCACCACCGTCGCCGTCACCGTCACACCGGTCGCGCAGGCCGACACCGCGGCGACGAAGGCGGGCCAGCCGCTGACGATCCCGGCCGCGGACCTGCTCCGCAACGACACCGGCTCGTCGCTGCGGGTCACGGGGGCCACCGCCGCGAACGGCACCGTGTCCGTCGCACCGGACGGCACCGTCGTCTACACCTCGGCCGCCGGCTTCTCCGGCACGGACACGATCCAGTACACGGTGACCGACGCCTCCGGGCAGACCACCACCGGCACCGTGACGGTCGTCGTCGGCCCGATGGCGATGGCCGACACCGCGACGGCCACCGCCGGCACCGCGCTCGACGTCGCCGCGTCGGACGGCGTCCTCGCGAACGACCGCGGGACGGGCCTGACCGCGACCGTCGACCGGGCGCCCGCGAACGGCACGGTCGTCCTGGGGAAGGACGGCTCCTACACGTACACGCCGGCTCCCGGCTCCTCCGGGACGGACACCTTCACCTACACGGCGACCGACCGCTCCGGCGCCACCTCGACCGGCCTCGTCACCGTGACGGTGCGACCGAGCGCGCAGGACGACACCCTGAGCGTCCCGGCCGGCACGGCGCTCGCCGTGACCTCGGGCACCCTCACCGCGAACGACCGCGGCACCGGCCTCGTCGTCACCGCCGTCACCGACGGCGCGCACGGCACCGCGGTGCTCGGCACCGACGGCTCCGTCACCGTCACCCCGGCCGACGGCTTCTCCGGCACCGACCGGTTCACCTACACGGCGCGGGACGCCTCCGGTGCGACGACGACCGCCACCGTCACGGTCACGGTCACCCCGGTCGCGACCCCGGACGAGCGCACCGTCCAGGCCGGGGCGACCCTCGCCGTGACCACCCGCGCCGACGGCGTGCTCGGCAACGACTCGGGTTCCGACCTGGCCGTCACCGGCCACACCGAGCCGGGCCACGGCGTCCTCGTCCTCGGGACGTCCGGCACCTTCACGTACACGCCGGACGCCGGGTTCTCCGGCACCGACGCCTTCACGTACACGGCGGCGGACGGCTCCGGTGCGGCCACCGCACCGACGCGCGTGACGATCACGGTCCTCCCGTCCGCCGCCGCGGACAGCGCGACCACCGCGGCGGACCAGCCCGTCAGCATCGACGTCCAGGCCAACGACGCCGGCACCGGCCTGACCACCGGGCTGCAGGCCCGTCCGGCGCACGGCACCGTGGCGGTCGGCACCGACGGCACCGTCGAGTACACGCCGGCCGCCGGGTTCTCCGGCACCGACACGTTCACCTACACGGTGACCGACCGTGCCGGGGAGACGACCCTGCCGGTCACCGTGACGGTCACCGTCACCCCCGTGACCATGAACGACGACGCGCACGTCGATGCGGGCGCGACCCTGACGCTCCCGGCTGCGGACGTCCTGCGCAACGACTCCGGCTCGGACCTCACCGTCACGGCGGTCGGCGGCACGAAGCACGGCACGGTGACGCTCGGCGCGGACGGCTCGCTCGTCTACGCGCCGGCCGCCGGCTTCTCCGGCACCGACTGGATCACGTACACGGTGACCGACGGCTCCGGCCGCTCGACCACCGGCATCGTCACCGTTCTGGTCGGTCCGACGGCGACGCCCGACCGCGGCTCCGTCACCGCCGGCAGCACGCTGACCGTCTCGGCGGGCAAGGGTGTGCTCGCGAACGACGCGGGCAGCGACCTGACCGCGGCACTCGACCGCGCCCCGGCGAACGGCGCCGTGCGGATCGCCGCCGATGGTTCGTACACGTACACCCCGGCAGACGGCTTCTCCGGCACGGACCGGTTCACCTACCAGGCGACGGACGGCTCCGGCTCGGTCTCCACCGGCCTCGTCACGATCACCGTGACCCCGCGCGCGCAGGACGACGCCCGCACCACCACGGCCGGCACCACGCTCGTCCTGACCTCGGGCGCGCTCGTCGCGAACGACTCCGGCACCGGCCTCGTCGTCACCGGCGTGACCGGCGGCGCGCACGGCACCGTCACGCTCGGCACCGACGGCTCGGTCGCCTACGCGCCGCAGGCCGGTTGGTCGGGCACGGACCGCTTCACCTACACGGTGACGGACGCGGCCCGGTCGACGGCCACCGCCACCGTGACGGTCACCGTCGCGCCGGTCGCCCAGGCCGACGCGGGCACCGTCCAGGCCGGGCAGACGCTCGCCCTGACCACCCGCGCCTCCGGCGTGCTCGGCAACGACTCCGGCTCCGACCTGACCGTCGCCAGCCACACCGAGCCGGACCACGGCGTCCTCGTCCTCGACCCGGCCACCGGCGGCTACCGGTACACGCCGGTCGACGGGTTCTCCGGCGACGACTCCTTCACCTACACGGCGACCGACCCGGCGGGGACGCCGGCGACCGCCACCGTCCGGATCACCGTCACCCCGGTGACGCAGGACGACACCGCGACGACGTCGGCGAACTGGCCGGTCACGATCGACGTGCAGGCGAACGACCGCGGCACCGGCCTGACGACCACCCTCGTCGGGAGGCCCGGCTCCGGCACCGCCGTCGTCGAGCGCGACGGCCGGGTCACCTACACGCCCGTCGACGGCTTCTCCGGCACGGACACGTTCACCTACCGCGCGGTGGACCGCGCCGGTCAGAACGCGGGCCTGACGACGGTCACGGTGACCGTCCGCCCGGTGGCGATGCCGGACACCGTCACCACGGCCTCCGGTGCGACCGCGACCGTCCCGGCCGCGACGCTGCTCGCGGGCGACCTCGGCTCGGACCTCACGGTCACCGGAGCCGGCGGCGCCGCGCACGGCACCGTGACGGTCGGGTCGGACGGTGCGGTCGTCTACACGCCGGCCTCCGGGTTCTCCGGCTCGGACACGGTCACGTACACGGTGACCGACGGCTCCGGCCAGACGGCCACCGGCACGATCACGGTCCTCGTCGGCCCGACGGCGACGCCGGACACCGTCACCGTCCGTGCCGGCGCGACGCGCACGGTCACCTCGGCGGACGGCGTCCTCGCGAACGACCGCGGGTCCGACCTGACGGCCGCGATCGACGCGGAGCCCCTGCACGGCGACGTCGAGCTGCGCGCCGACGGCTCGTACACCTACACCTCTGCCGACGGGTTCTCCGGCACCGACCGGTTCACCTACACGGCGACCGACGGCTCCGGGTCCCGGACGACCGGCGTGGTCACCGTCACGGTGCGGCCCACCGCGGTGGACGACCGCCGCACCACGACGGCCGGCACCCCCGTCACCGTCACCTCGGCGGCGCTCACCGCGAACGACGTCGGCATCGGCCTGACCGTCACCGGGGTCATCGGCGCCGATCACGGCACCGCGACGCTCGCCGCGGACGGCTCGGTCACCTACACGCCGGAGGCCGGCTGGTCGGGGAAGGACTCCGTGCGGGTCACCGTCACCGACGCGATCGGCGGCACCGCGACCAGCGACCTCGTCGTCACCGTGACCCCGGTGGTCACCGCACCCGCCACGAGCGCGGTCGCCGACGGTCAGCTCGTCGTGCCCGCCGACCAGGGTGTGCTCGACGGCGCGACCGGCACCGACCTCACGGTCACCGACCACACCCGGCCCGACCACGGCTCGGTGGACGTCGCCGCCGACGGCTCGTACACGTACACGCCGAAGCCCGGGTTCTCCGGCCAGGACGGCTTCGACGTGACCGTCACCGACGGCGCCGGGAACACCACGACCGGCACCGTGACGATCACCGTCGCCCCGAAGGCCGTCGACGACCGGGCCACGACCCCGGCGTCCACCCCGGTGTCCGTCCCCGTGACCGCGAACGACTCCGGCACCGCGCTGCGGGTCGGTTCGGTCGAGCAGCCCGCGCACGGCACGGTCACCACCACCGCCGACGGTGCCGTCACGTACGCGCCCACCACCGGGTCCTCCGGCACGGACACCTTCCGGTACACGGTCGTCGACCCGACCGGCGGCTCCGCCACGGCGACGGTCACCGTCACCGTGACCCCGACCGCCGTCGACGACGCGCTGCGGACCGACGCGGGCACCGCCCTCGTCGTCCCGGGCTCGACGCTCACCGGCAACGACCTCGGCACCGGCCTCACCGTCACCGGGCACGGCGACGCCCGACACGGCACCGTCACGACCGGCGCGGACGGCGGGCTCGTCTACACGCCGACCGTCGGTTCCTCCGGCACCGACCGGTTCACCTACACGGTGACCGACTCCGCAGGCCAGGAGGCCACGGCCACCGTGACCGTGGTCGTCGGCGCCGTCGCGGTCGACCACCACGGGACCACCACGACGAACGGCACGATGTCGGCCCCGGCCGTGACGGGCGTGCTGACCGGCGGCTCCGGGTCGGGCCTGTGGGCCCAGGTCGACCGGGAGTCGGCACACGGCACCGTGCGGATGGCGAAGGACGGCTCCTACGTCTACACGCCCCACGCGGACTGGTCGGGCATCGACACCTTCACCTACACGGCGACCGACGCCGAGGGCGACACCGCCACCGGACTCGTCACCATCACGGTCACCCCGACCGCGGGTGCCGACGCCGCGCGGACCGCCGCCGGCAGGTCCGTGACGGTCCGGGGTCCGGGCGTGCTCGGCAACGACCACGGCACCGACCTCACGGTCGTCGCCGTCGACCAGCCCGCCCACGGCACGGCCGCGATCGCGGCGGACGGCACCTTCGTCTACGCGCCGGCCCCCGGGTTCTCCGGGGTCGACACCGTGCCGTACACGGTGCAGGACGCCGCCGGCCAGCAGGTCCACGCGACCGTCACCGTCACGGTCGGCATCACCGCGACCGACGACAGCGGCCGCACGATCGCCGGCCAGCGCCTGAGCGTCGACGCCCGCCACGGCCTGCTCGGCAACGACGAGGGCTCCGGCCTGACCGCGGGGCTGCGCACGAAGCCCGCGCACGGCTCGGTCGCGGTGCACCCCGACGGCTCGTACGTGTACACCCCGGCAGCCGGTTCCACCGGCGAGGACACCTTCGTGTACACGGTGACCGACTCCGCCGGCCAGACGACCACCGCGACCGCGACCATCGAGGTCGTCGCCGGTGCCGTCGCGCAGGACGACCGGGCCACGGGGACGAAGGACCGTCCGGTGACCCTCCGTCCGCTCGACAACGACACGCCGACCGTCGGGGCGTCCTTCCGGCCGGACTCGCTGCACCTGCTCGACCCGGCCACCGGACACATGTCCGACCGCTTCACGGTCGACGGGTCCGGCACCTGGAGCGTCGAGGACGGCGTGGTCGTCTTCACCCCGCAGGACGGGTACCACGGTACGCAGCAGGTGGACTACACCGTGCAGGACACCGCGGGACAGATCGTGACCGCGACGATCACGGTCGTCTACCCGGTCGGCCTGGCCGCCGTCGTGCACACCGCGCAGCTCGCCTTCACCGGCGCCACCGGCCTCGTCGGGCTCGGGCTCAGTGCCCTCGCACTGCTGCTCATCGGTGCGGCGCTGCTGCTCCGGCGCCGGGCAGCGGAGGTCGTCGGGGTGCGTCGCCGGTAGGCGCGCACC
>JASCOJ010000129.1 GCA_029959645.1 Microbacteriaceae bacterium PS02332
CACCGCTCCGGCGTCGGCAGCCTCAGATCCGCATCAGAGACCCCCCCGACGCCGAGCAGCACCCCCACCGGCACCCCCACGCCGACCCCGACCCCCACGGGTGAGCCGACCCCCGTCGTCACCGTCGTGCCGTTCCCGGTGACCACGCCGGTCCCGACACCGACCGCCACCCCGTCCGCGACCACGACTCCGTCCGCGACGAGCACGCCGTCCGCGTCCAGCACCCCGTCCGCGTCGAGCACGCCGTCCGTGGTCGTCGCCCCGAACGGCGGCAACGGCACCGGCACCGGTACCGGTACCGGCACGACGCCCGCGGCCACCGGCACGGGTACGACGCCCACCGGCACCACGCCGACCGCCGCGCACGGCCAGCTCGCCTTCACCGGTTCGCCGGTCGGCCTCGGCGTCGGCGCCGGTGCCCTCGTCGCGATGCTGCTCGGTGGCGTCCTCGCCGCCTTCGCCGCGGTGAAGCGTCGTCGCAACGCCTGATCCCACCAACGGGACCTGACTGCGGTCAGGTCCGGAGGGCGTCGGTCACACTCGTGGCCGGCGCCCTCCGGCGTCCCCGACCGCGCCCTCGGACGACCGGCGCCGCGGCGCGGGGTCGAGACAGCGCCGCGTGGAGCCTCGTCAGCGACGGCGGACGCGCGGGCGACCGGAGCGCGCTGAGCGCGCTGAGCGCGCTGAGCGCGCTGAGCGCGCTGAGCGCGCTGAGCGCGCCGAGCATGGCCGGGACCGCGCCGAGCAGGGCCGTGACCGCGGACGGTCCGCGATGCTGCCGTGCCACGTCGCGACGCGACCTCCGCGGCCCGGGCGGTCCGTGCCTCCAGGCCTGTCAGCGGGGCAGGGCCGCGTGCCGCACGATCCAGGTGTGCATCACGATTGCGGCGGCCGCCGAGGCGTTGATGCTCCGCGTCGACCCGTACTGCGCGATCTCGAGGTGGGCGTCCGCGCCGGCGACGGCCTCGTCGGTCAGGCCCGGGCCCTCCTGGCCGAACAGGAACACGCAGCGCTCGGGCACGTCCGCCGTCTCGATCATCCGGGCTCCCGGCGTGTTGTCGATGGCCACGACGGGCCGGTCGTCGGCACGCATGGCCGCGAGGAACGCGCCGACGTCCTCGTGGTGCCGCACGTGCTGGTAGCGGTCGGTCACCATCGCGCCGCGGCGGTTCCAGCGGCGGCGGCCGATGATGTGCACCGTGCCGGCGAGGAACGCGTTCGCGGTCCGCACGATCGACCCGATGTTCAGGTCGTGCTGCCAGTTCTCGATCGCGACGTCGAAGGCGTGCCGTCGGGTGTCGAGGTCGGCGACGATCGCGGCCATCGACCAGTAGCGGTACCGGTCGACGACGTTCCGTGTGTCGCCGTGCTCGAGGAGCTCCGGGTCGAGCCGCGGGTCGTCCGGCCAGGGCCGCGGGTGCGGGCCGACGCCGTTGGTGGTGGCCTCGTGCGTCGGCTCGGGCTGGTCGGTCACGACACCAGGCTACGGCCGCCCGTCGAACGGGGTCGCCGTCGTCATGTCCGCGTGCGCGAGCACCACGACGGCCGCGACCACCGCGACCAGGGCGACCACCGCCCACGCCCACCGGCCGCGGAGGCCCGCGACGAGGGCGAGGAGGAAGCCCAGCCCCGCGGCGGCCATGAGCGCGACGGATGCGGTGACCTGCGCTGCGGCGTGGGCCGCGGGGTCACCGAGGAACGCCCGTACGAGCGTCACCACGACCCCGATGGCCACGGCTGGTCCGGCGAGGAAGGTCGCGATGACCGAGGCCGCGACGGAGGACCCGTCGGCGAGCCCGTCGGCCCGACGTCGACGCTGCTCGGCAGGGCTCGGGAGGGCGGCGGCCACCTCGGGTGGCAGCCCCTGCGGCAGCGCGAGGTACTCCCGGAAGGCCGCCGCCGAGCGTGCTCGGGACGCAGCGCGCAGGAGGATCCGGCGCTCCCGCTCGGGGAGGGCCGCCGGGTCGGACGCGCCCCACCGCGCAGCCTGGTCCGGGTGGCCGGCAGCACGGTACGTGGCGACGAGGGCCCACCGGTACCGGAGGTCCGTGGGCTCACGCCGCGCCAGGGTCGTCAGGGACTCCCATGCGGCGCGACGGTCGCCGCGGTCGAACGCGGCGAGCGCGCGCTCGATGCGCTCCTCCGCCGTCTCCCGTGCCACGGACGTCGACAGTAGTGCAGCGTCGGCCGGTCGTCAGCGGGGCAGCCGCGCCTCGATGCCGGCGACGAGCACGTCGAGCCCGAGGGTGAACCGCGCCTCGTAGGAGTGCGACCCGAGCATCTCGGCGACCAGTCGGTGCCGCTCCGGACGACCGGCCTCGGAGTCGCCCCGGCCGACCTGGACGGCGGTGTGTCCGACCACGAAGTCGTAGACGACGAAGAAGGTGTACATCGCCTCCTCGGTGCCGAGCCCCTCGGCGCGGAGGGCGTCGACGACCCGTGCCACGACGGCGTCCGACTCGGTGGAGGCCAGCGGCGCCCGGCTGCTGTGCGACTCGAGCACGAGCGGGTGCCGCAGGAGCAGGTCACGGAAGGTGGTCGCGAACACCCGGACGACGTCGCGCCAGTCGTCCGGCCAGGTGAAGCGGTCGGCGAACTCGTCGACCGTGCGCCGGACGAGTTCCGCGTGCAGGTCGTCGAGGCCGCCGATGGTCCGGTGCACGGTCATGGGCGCGACCCCGAGCCGGGCGCCGAGCGACCGGAAGGACAGGCGGTCGAGTCCGTCCTCGTTCGCGACGACGGTGGCGGCGTCGACGACCTGCTCGCGGGTCAGCACGTTCGGGCGGCCGCGGCGGCGGGGCGCGGAGCCGGTCGGGGGCATCGGCGTCACCGCGTCCCCGGTCGACGGGTCGGCGTCGGGCAGCTGCCCGGAGGTGGCGGGGTCGTCCAGCACGGCAGATCCTCCCGGTTTCAGTACGCGTACCGCAATCCTACGTCGTGCAGGGCCCACCGGTAGTGTGACGCCATGGGAACCCGCGACGAGGTCGAGTGCTGGCTGACCGACATGGACGGCGTGCTCGTCCACGAGAACCAGGCCCTCCCCGGCGCCCCGGAGCTCATCCGGCAGTGGCTCGACGAGGGCACGGAGTTCCTCGTCCTGACGAACAACTCGATCTTCACGCCCCGCGACCTGAGCGCCCGGCTCCGCGCCTCCGGCCTGCACGTGCCCGAGGAGCGGATCTGGACGAGCGCACTCGCGACAGCGGACTTCTGCCGGTCGCAGATGCCCGGCGGATCGGCGTTCGTGATCGGTGAGGCGGGGATGACCACCGCCCTGCACGAGGCCGGCTTCATCATGACCGAGACCGCGCCCGACTACGTGGTGGTCGGCGAGACGCGCAACTACTCGTTCGAGGCGATCACGAAGGCCGTCCGCCTGATCCGCGACGGCGCCCGCTTCATCGTCACGAACCCCGACGCCACCGGCCCGAGCGCCGAGGGCGTGCTGCCGGCGACCGGGGCGATCGCTGCGATGATCGAGAAGGCGACCGGCAAGCAGCCGTACGTCGTCGGGAAGCCGAACCCGATGATGTTCCGCTCGGCGATGAACCGCATCGGCGCGCACTCCGAGAACACCGGCATGATCGGCGACCGGATGGACACGGACGTGCAGGCCGGCATCGAGGCGGGTCTCCACACCGTCCTCGTGATGACCGGGATCAGCGACCAGGCGGAGATCGACCGGTACCCGTTCCGCCCGAGCGAGGTCATCGCGGGCGTGCACGAGCTCGTCCGCGCCGAGCCCATCGAGGTCGTGCTCTAGCGTCCCGCCGGGGGCACCCGCGGCACGCGCCGTTCGCACGCGCCCGTCACGCCACCGTGACGAGGGTGCCGAGCGGCAGCGCGTCCAGCGCGGCGACCGCCGCCGCGTCGAGCCGCACGCAGCCGTGCGACACCGCGCCCGAGGTCGTGGCGTTCCAGTGCATCCCGATCAGCCCGCCGTCGTGGCCGCCGTACGGCTCGTCCGCGGCGCTCGAGTGCAGCGACGTCAACTGGATCGGGTGGTCCCCGGTGCCCTGCGACGGGTCGGCATAGCGCTGCTCGAGGTAGCCGGACACCCCCGTCGGCGTCGGGGTGGTCGACGTGCCGACCCCGGCCTGGAACCGTTGCTGCACCGCTCCGGTGGCCGTCGAGACGATCGAGACGCTCTGGTCCGCCGTCGAGACGACGACCCGGGACGTCGGCGTCGTGCCGTTCGTCAGGAGCGCGGCCGGCACCCACGCGGCGGTCTGCGGTGCCGCGCCGGACGCGCCGGCCGCGGAGGGCAGCTGCCGTCGCGCCGGGGTGAGCACGAGTTCCCACGGCCCGTCCCGCCGGACGCCGACGACGGCGCTCGGCTGGCCGAGGAAGTCCCGCGCCGCGAACCGGGCGACGGGCTGCTGCCGGTCCGCACCGAACAGCGGTGCGTCCGCGGTCAACCGGAAGACGGTGTCCGTCGTCATGGTGCGGGTCCAGGGCAGCAGGCCGCCGACCACGGCGTCGTACCGCGCCTCGGGCAGCGCGGCGGTGGCAGCGGCGGTGACCACGGGGACGGACGCCGGCGTCGGGCTGGTGGACGCGGCCGTGGCCCGGTGCGTGGCCCCGGCCGTTCCGGGCGCCTGGGCGCCGACGACGAGCGGGACCGCCACCGCACCGGCCGCCACGACGGCGATGAGCACGCCGAGGACCCAGCGGGAGCGAGGGGCAGCGAGGAGGGACATGGAGCGGTGCCTTCCTGGAGGCCCGGCCTCCCGGCGGGGCCGGTCACCGGGCGGGACGGAGCGGACGCCCAGCCCACAGCGGCGGGCGGGCGGAGACGGATCGGGAGACCGGCGCACCGCGGCGGACGGGACGGATCGGAGGACCCGCAGCGCGCGGTCCGACCGACCGCGGGCGGACCGGCGGACCGGGGGCCCCCCCCCCGGGGGCCCGGGGGCCCGGGCCCCCGGAGCGGCGTCAGCCGCTGACGACGGGCAGGTGCACCCCGACGGGGACGGTGCCGACACCGGCCGCGCCGGAGCCCGTGCTCGTCCCGGTCCCGGCACCCGTGCCGGTGCCGCCGGTCGCCGGGGCGGCCGTCACCGTGATCGCGAGCGGCGCGACGACGGCCGAGGCCCCCGACGCGTCGAGCAGGTCGACGGTGTGTGCGCCGACCGAGGTCCCGGCGGGGATCGTCACGGAGCCGACGGCGGACCCCGTCGCGTCCGCGGTGACCGTACCGACGACGGTCGGGTCGCTGTGCAACACGACCTGGTAGCCCGCACCCGGGGTGAGCCCGGTCGCGGCCAGCGCGAGGTCCGAGCCGGCCTGCACCGTGGTGCCCCGCGGGGCGGTGAGCACGCCCGAGACGACGCGCGCCTGGCCGCCGGTCGAGACGACGGTGGCGGTGCCGTCCGCCGCGACCGCGACGGTCGCGCTCGTGGCGGCCGCGAGGTCGAGCCGCTCCCACGAGCCGTTCGCCGTGCCGGACTGGTCGAGCGGGTAGCCGGAGCCGATCTCGGTCTGGGCGAGCACGGCGGTGCGCTGCGCGTCGGTCAGGGTCGGGAACGTCGTCAGGAGCAGGTTGTCGGCCCCGGTGGGCACCGACGGGGCGAGCCCCGCGGTACCGGTCCGGGCGAACCCGTACGTCATGCGCTCGCGGTAGACCGCCGTGGCGGAGGCGCGGTCCGTGACGACCTGGGCCGTGCCTCCCGGGATCGCCTGCCCGCCGTACGGGTCGTCCTGGTACCGCTGCTCGGCGGCGATGCAGTGGGCGAGGGTGTCGCCGCACTTCGCCTCGAGGTAGCCGACGAGCTCCTTGCGGGCCGGTTCGAGGACCTCGGTGCGGTACTTCGTGTCCGACCAGCGGGCCGCGAGGGCCGCTTCACCGTCGATGCGTCCGCCCATGATGTCGAGCGGGTAGTGCACGCCGAGCACGATGCGGTCGTTGCCGGCCTCGGAGGCGCGGGCGAGCACCTCGGGCGCGAGCTCGGGGACGAGCGTGGCGAGGGTGATGCCCGCCTCGTAGGCCGTGGTGGTGTGCCCGGAGGGGAACGAGCCGCCCGTGCAGATGCCCACCGTGCCGTAGCCGGCGTCGAGCACGACGTCGTTCGGCGAGAACTCGTGCGTCCGGTCCGTCTGCGCCGGCACGCGCGTGACGGCGAGGGAGCCGTCGGCGGTCCCCCAGGCCTTCCCGGTGCGGTTCGCCGCGAGCGAGGACGCGTTCACCGTCGCCGGGGCGCACCCGGTCTGGTCGTCGCCGGCGGGCAGGGTCGCGGTGGTGCTGCCCGGCAGGTACGGCCGCGGGTAGCTGAACGTGTTCTTCGCGGTGCTCGTGCTGACGGACGCCCCGGAGGTGCCGGTCGAGCTGTTCACGAGCGCCTCGGTGAGCGGGAGCGCCCCCGATCGACGGCCCTGCACGAACAGCTGCTCGAGCGTGCTGCCGAGACCCTGCGAGACGGTGAACGACTGGTCGTAGGCGGAGCCGTCGGCGGTGTTGTACTCGGCGTCCTGGAGCGCCGTGAACCGCTGCTCCGCCGTGGCGTGCTGGTTGATCCAGGACGTGAGCTGGTCGTTCCGGGCGAGGGTGGCCGGGTCGACCACGGTGCCGTGCAGGTCGTGCTTGCCGTTCGCTGCGGTGGTCGGCTGCCAGTAGCCGTTGTACCCGCTGAGCAGGGAGACGAGGTCGGGCTTGGCGGAGTCGCTCGGGTAGGTCGCGGCGTTCGCGACGAGCGGGGTGCCGATGACGAGGGAGGTGGCGACCGCTGCGACGGTCACGCCCTTCGCCACGGCGCGTGCGGTTGTGCGCATGCGGGGTTGCCGTCCGGGGCGGACGGCGCTCCTCTCTGTGGGCCGATGAGACGCCGGCGACGCTAAGGAGCGACGGTGGCCGCGCGGCGAACGGCACCCGTCCGGGGGGTGAACCGGGCGGCGTGTCTGTGGGTGTTCGCAGTGCCGCCCGTCAGGGCCGCGTCGGCGCAGGCAGCGCGGTCGCGAGGGCACCGGCCGGGAGGCCCACCGCGGCTCCCTGCCCCGCGAACAGCCCCAGGGACGGGACTGCCCGCCACCGGCGGCGCAGGCGCCGCCCCGCGTCGTCCCGCCAGGCGACCACGCCGCCGGCGACGATCCCGAAGAGCAGCGCCGCGAACGACACGAGCCCGAGCAACCCGATGAGCGGCAGGTGCGCCGTCAGCGACCCGGAGGCCGTCAACCCGATCGAGCCGAAGTCCCACAGCGCGTGCAGGAGCACCGGGAGGAGCAGGTTCCCGCTCACGCGCCGGGCGAGGTAGAGCGTCGACCCGAACGACGCCGCGAACACGACCTGCAGCGCCGTGACGCCGATGGCGGCTCCGGCGAGCGCGTTGACGAAGTGCAGCAGCCCGAAGAGCACGCACGACGCGATCCACACCCAGAACTCGGGCAGGCGTCGACGGAGCCCGACGAGCAGCACGCCGCGGGTCATGAGCTCCTCGAACACCCCGACGAGCAGCACGCCGAGGGCGAGGAGCAGGAAGTAGCGGACGGACAGACCGGCCCAGTCGATGAGCGGCAGCCGTCCGAGGCTGACGAGCACGACGACCAGGACCGCCAGCGCCGTCCAGCGGGGGCGGCCCCGCGTCGGGTCGACGGTCGCGATCCGCCACCAGCCGAGACCGGTGACGATGAGCGCGAGGACCCCGGCGGCGATCGACTCCGGCACCACGAGCGAGCGGACGACGCTGTCGACGGTGAGGCCGAGCCTCGGGTAGTCGTCGTCGGGTCGGGCACGCCAGACGCTGATGCCGACGAACAGCACCAGGGGCGCGAGGCCGACGAGCAGCGACGGCGGGACGGGCCACCGCCGACGGCGGGTGCGGACGACGGCGTGCTGCTCGGAGGTCACCATCACGGTTGTACCAGCACCGGCCGTAGCATTGGCGCATGCGTCTGCCCTCGTTGTCCACGATGGCCGAGGACTACGTGAAGCTGATCTGGAAGGACGGCGAGCGCGGGGGCGCCGGTCTGGCCACGCGGGACATCGCGGCGGCGCTGCACGTCTCGGCGTCGACGGTCTCCGGCAACCTCCGGAAGCTCGACCGCGACGGCCTCATCGAGCACACCCTCTACCGCGGGGTGGTGCTCACGCCGCTCGGGCAGCAGGTCGCCGTGGCGATGGTGCGACGACACCGGCTCATCGAGACCTTCCTCGTCGACCGGCTCGGGTACTCGTGGGACGAGGTGCACATCGAGGCCGAGGCGCTCGAGCACGCGGTGTCGGACACGTTCCTCGACCGGGTCGACGCCGACCTCGGCCACCCGACGCACGACCCGCACGGCGACCCGATCCCCCAGGCCGACGGTTCGGTGCCCGACTCCCCCGGCACGCTGCTCAGCGCGATCGCCCCCGGCGAGTGCGGCACCGTGGACCGGGTGTCGGACGACGACGCGTCGTTGCTCCGGTACTTCGACGAGCTCGGCGTGGGCCTGGGGACGCACCTGCGCGTGGAGCAGGTGCGCGACTACGCGGGCGTGGTCGCCGTCGCGCGCCGGGGTGCCGACGGCACCGAGTCCCTCGTCGACCTCCCGACCGCCGCCGCGGCCGCGATCTGGCTCGCGCCCGACGCCGACTGACCGGTCTGGAGGCCCGTCAGCCCTTCGCAGAGCGCGTCCGGCCGAGCGCGACCTCCCGTCGCGCCCGCTCGAGCGCGAGCGCCGACCCCGAGTCCGGGTCGCGGAGGAGCCGCTCGGTCTCCTCGACGTGCTCCCGCACCGCCGCGTTCCGGTGTGCCGCCGCGTCGGCGAGGACCGGCCCGACGACGTCCGCACCGAGCGTGGCGAGGGCGCGGCTCAACGCGAGCCGGGCCTCCCGGTCGCCCTGACCGAGCTGCACCGCCAGCCGCCGGGCGAGCGCGGTCCGCTCCTCCCCCGGGGCGAGCAGCACCGACGCCCGCCAGGCCGTCCGGGCGACTCCCGGGTCCGGGTCCTCGAGGAGCGCCGCGACCTGCGGGAACACCGCACCGTCCCGGATCTTCGACAGGGTGTGCAGTGCCTGGCTGCGGGCCTGCGCCTCGGGCCGTCCGAGCTCCCGCACCACCCGGGGGACGACGAGCTCGGCCGGGAGCCGCACGAGCGACCACGTGAGCATCTCCCGCACCTGCAGGTCGGGCTCGACCGCGCACTGCTCGACGAGGGCCTCGAGGTCGTCGGCCGACGGCGTGGTGCCGGCGCTCATCACGGCCCGGAGGCGGACGGCAGGGCGGGGGTCGGCGAGTGCGGCGGAGAGCGACGTCATGGTCCCCCAACCTCACCGCGCGCACCTGGGTGGCAGCCCGGTGCCGGGCGTAGCGTGGACCGGTTCCCGACCAGGAAGGACCGCCCATGCCCCGCATCGGCACCAGTGACCTGCACGTGTTCCCCCTCGCCCTCGGCGGCAACGTCTTCGGCTGGACCGCCGACGAGTCCACCTCGTTCGCGGTCCTCGACGCCTACACCGGCGCCGGCGGTGACTTCGTCGACACCGCGGACGTCTACTCGGCCTGGGGCGACGGCAACTCCGGCGGCGAGTCCGAGACCGTCCTCGGCTCGTGGTTCCGCACCTCCGGCAAGCGCGACGACGTCGTCCTCGCGACCAAGGTGTCGCAGCACCCGGACTTCCGTGGGCTGTCGGCGGACACCGTCGCGAAGGCCGCCCGGGCGAGCCTGCAGCGCCTCGGCACCGACCGGATCGACCTGTACTACGCGCACTTCGACGACCAGGACACCCCGCTCGAGGAGACGGTCCGCGCGTTCGACCAGCTCGTTCGCGAGGGCCTCGTCCGCCACACCGCGATCTCGAACTACTCGCGGGAGCGCGCCGCCGAGTGGATCCGCATCGCCGAGGAGCACGACCTCGCCCGCCCGGTCGCGATCCAGCCGCACTACAACCTCGTGACCCGCGAGCCCTACGAGTCGGACATCGCGCCGCTCGCCGCGGAGCACGGCCTCGGCGTGGTGCCGTACTTCGCCCTCGCCGCCGGGTTCCTCACCGGCAAGTACCGGACCGAGCAGGACTTCGCCGGGAAGGACCGCGAGGGCCAGGTCAGCGGGTACTTCTCGGACGCCGGCCTCGCCGTCGTGGACGCCCTCGCGACCATCGCCGGTGACCACCAGGTCGAGATCGCCTCGGTCGCGCTCGCCTGGCTGCAGGCGCAGCCGGACGTCGTCGCGACCATCGCGTCGGCGCGCAACACCGAGCAGCTGCCCGCGCTCCTGGCCTCGGCCGACCTCGAGCTCGCGCCCGAGGAACTGCAGACGCTCTCGGACGTCTCCGCGGCGGTACCGCAGCAGCGCTGACGCGCCGCCGGACGGGAGGCCCCCCACCGGCCCGGTGGGTGGGCCC
>JASCOJ010000012.1 GCA_029959645.1 Microbacteriaceae bacterium PS02332
GGGGGGGGGTGTACTTTGAAAAACCCCCCCCCCCCCGCCCCGCCCCCGGGGGGCCCCGCCCCCCCCCCCTCGCCCGGTGGCGGGCAGACAGCCTGGAGGCTCGTCCCGCCCCCGCCACACCCCTCCGGTCCGCAGTCCGCACCTCGCCAGGGAGCGCACCATGAGCCGCCTCGTCTACTTCTCGAGTGTCTCGGGCAACACCGCCCGGTTCGTGGAGAAGCTCGGCCAGGACGCCGACCGGATCCCGCTCCTCCCGAGCGAGCCGTTCCTCCACGCGGACGGCCCGTACGTGCTCGTCCTGCCCACCTACGGCGGCGGCAACGGCCACGGAGCGGTCCCCAAGCAGGTCATCAAGTTCCTCAACGACGAACACAACCGGGCACTGATCCGGGGCGTGATCGCCGCCGGCAACACGAACTTCGGCGAGGCCTACGGTCTCGCGGGCGACGTGATCGCACAGAAGTGCCACGTGCCCGTTCTCTACAGATTCGAACTCTTCGGGACCCCTGACGACGTGTCGGCGGTCAACTCAGGATTGGAAGCATTTTGGACGCAGCAGTTGCAGACGTCGATCTGACGTCGCCGCAGACGGGGATGGACTACCACTCCCTCAACGCGATGCTCAACCTCTACGACGCGGACGGGAACATCCAGTTCGACAAGGATCGTGAGGCGGCCAAGCAGTTCTTCCTGCAGCACGTCAACCAGAACACCGTCTTCTTCCACAACCTGAAGGAGCGGCTGGACTACCTGGTCGAGAACGAGTACTACGAGCAGGCGACGATCGACCTGTACTCGCTGGACTTCATCCAGCAGCTCAACGACCTGGCGTACTCGAAGAAGTTCCGGTTCCAGACCTTCCTCGGCGCGTTCAAGTACTACACGAGCTACACGCTCAAGACGTTCGACGGCAAGCGCTACCTCGAGCGCTTCGAGGACCGCGTCGTGATGACCGCCCTCGGCCTCGCGCAGGGCAACGAGCAGCTCGCGATCGACCTCGTCGAGGAGATCATCGCCGGCCGCTTCCAGCCCGCCACCCCGACGTTCCTCAACACCGCGAAGGCCCAGCGCG
This sequence comes from Microbacteriaceae bacterium PS02332, assembly GCA_029959645.1. Taxonomy (GTDB): domain Bacteria; phylum Actinomycetota; class Actinomycetes; order Actinomycetales; family Microbacteriaceae; genus Curtobacterium. The sequence goes on from JASCOJ010000012.1 coordinate 1,073, forward strand.
GCGAGCTCGTCTCCTGCTTCCTCCTCCGCATCGAGGACAACATGGAGTCGATCTCGCGCGGGATCAACTCGTCGCTGCAGCTCTCGAAGCGCGGCGGCGGCGTGGCCCTGCTCCTCTCCAACATCCGCGAGGCCGGCGCCCCGATCAAGCAGATCGAGAACCAGTCCTCGGGCATCATCCCCGTGATGAAGCTGCTGGAAGACTCCTTCTCCTACGCGAACCAGCTCGGTGCGCGTCAGGGTGCCGGCGCGGTCTACCTCAGCGCCCACCACCCGGACATCATGAAGTTCCTCGACACGAAGCGCGAGAACGCGGACGAGAAGATCCGCATCAAGACGCTGTCGCTCGGTGTCGTCGTGCCGGACATCACGTTCGAGCTCGCGAAGAACAACGAGGACATGTACCTCTTCTCGCCGTACGACGTCGAGAAGGTCTACGGCGTCCCGTTCGGCGACGTCCCGATCTCCGAGAACTACCGCGCGATGGTCGACGACTCGCGCATCAAGAAGACGAAGATCAAGGCGCGTGACTTCTTCACGACGATCGCCGAGATCCAGTTCGAGTCGGGCTACCCGTACATCGTGTTCGAAGACACGGTGAACAAGGCCAACCCGATCAAGGGCCGGATCAACATGTCCAACCTGTGCTCGGAGATCCTGCAGGTCAACACCCCGACCACCTTCAACGAGGACCTCTCGTACAAGGAGATCGGCAAGGACATCTCCTGCAACCTCGGCTCGTTGAACATCGCGCTGACGATGGACTCGCCGGACTTCGGCAAGACCATCGAGACCGCCATCCGCGGCCTGACCTCGGTCTCGCAGATGTCGCACATCACCTCGGTGCGCAGTGTCGAGGACGGCAACGACAAGTCGCACGCCATCGGCCTCGGCCAGATGAACCTGCACGGCTACCTCGCTCGGGAGCGCGTCTACTACGGCTCCGACGAAGGCATCGACTTCACGAACATCTACTTCTACACGGTGCTGTTCCACGCCCTGCGCGCCTCGAACAACATCGCGATCGAGACCGGCGAGACCTTCGACGGGTTCCGCGACTCGAAGTACGCGTCGGGCGAGTTCTTCGACAAGTACACCGACCAGGTCTGGACGCCGGCCACCCCGCGCGTTGCGTCGCTGTTCGACAACGCGAACATCACCATCCCGACGCAGGACGACTGGAAGGCGCTGAAGGCGTCCATCCAGGAGCACGGCATCTACAACCAGAACCTGCAGGCCGTCCCGCCGACCGGTTCGATCTCGTACATCAACCACTCGACGTCGTCGATCCACCCGATCGCGTCGAAGATCGAGATCCGCAAGGAAGGCAAGCTCGGCCGCGTCTACTACCCGGCGCCGTTCATGACGAACGACAACCTGGACTACTACCAGGACGCGTACGAGATCGGCGCCGAGAAGATCATCGACACCTACGCGGCTGCCACCCAGCACGTCGACCAGGGCCTGTCGCTGACGCTGTTCTTCAAGGACACCGCCACCACGCGCGACATCAACAAGGCCCAGATCTACGCATGGCGCAAGGGCATCAAGACGATCTACTACATCCGTCTGCGCCAGCTCGCCCTCGAGGGCACCGAGGTCGAGGGCTGCGTTTCGTGCATGCTGTGACGCCTCCGGCGTCGTGCATGCTGCGGCCCACTGGGCGCTGACGCTACTGCCCACCGGACTGGCGGCGCGGTGCCATCCCGCACCGCGCCTCCAGTCCGCATCACTGGTCACCATCTACTGCTAGACGAGGAACACACGTTGGTCGAGAAGCTCAAGCTCGTTGACCGGGTCCAGGCAATCAACTGGAACCGCATCCAGGACGACAAGGACGTCGAGGTCTGGAACCGTCTCGTCAACAACTTCTGGCTGCCCGAGAAGGTGCCGCTGTCGAACGACGTGCAGTCGTGGAACACGCTCACGCCGGCCGAGCAGAAGCTGACCATGCGCGTGTTCACCGGTCTGACGCTCCTGGACACCATCCAGGGCACCGTCGGCGCCGTCTCGCTCATCCCCGACGCGATCACCCCGCACGAGGAAGCCGTCTACACGAACATCGCGTTCATGGAGTCGGTGCACGCGAAGTCGTACTCCTCGATCTTCTCGACGCTTGCGTCGACGCCGGAGATCGACGAGGCCTTCCGTTGGTCGGAGGAGAACCCGAACCTGCAGAAGAAGGCGTCCATCGTGATGGACTACTACCAGGGCGACAACCCGCTGAAGCGCAAGATCGCGTCGACGCTGCTCGAGTCGTTCCTCTTCTACTCCGGCTTCTACCTGCCGATGCACTGGTCCTCGCGGGCGAAGCTCACGAACACCGCCGACCTGATCCGCCTCATCATCCGCGACGAGGCCGTGCACGGGTACTACATCGGCTACAAGTTCCAGAAGGGCCTGGAGAAGGTCACGCAGCAGGAGCGCGACGAGCTCAAGGACTACACGTTCTCGCTGCTCTACGAGCTCTACGACAACGAGGCGCAGTACACGCAGGACCTCTACGACGAGGTCGGGCTGACCGAGGACGTCAAGAAGTTCCTGCACTACAACGCCAACAAGGCGCTGATGAACCTGGGCTACGAGCCGATGTTCCCGAAGAACATCACCGACGTGAACCCGGCGATCCTCTCCGCCCTGTCGCCGAACGCGGACGAGAACCACGACTTCTTCTCGGGGTCGGGCTCGTCCTACGTCATCGGTAAGGCCGTGAACACGGAGGACGAGGACTGGGACTTCTGATCCCGGTCTGATCCGTGAGGACGCCCCGCTGGCTCCGGCTGGTGGGGCGTTGCTCGTGTCAGCGCATCGTCGAACATGCGCCCCGTACGGCAGCCCGCTCGAAGCTCCTTCCGGACGGGCCGTGTGACACGCCGGCCCCACAGGACGGCAGGTACGACACGTCGTGCTGGCCGGAGAATCCCCGAGCGGTCACTCCAGGAGCGATTGCACCGCGTTCCAGAGGTCGTGTTGCTGCCCTCCTGAGAACCAGGCACCAGCTCGCTTGTAGCGGTAGGCCGTGTTGCCTGCCTCGGCCCACCCGGACCTACGCACGTGACCGACGGGACTCCCGTTCGCTTCGGTCACGTCCCAGTCTGACGGCGAGCCACTCGGAGAGCCATCGCATGTCACGACGTAGTGGTGTCCAGCGTCGGTCTCGACCTCGAACCGCTGATGATGATCGAGGTCGGCGTCGCGACCCTGCTCCTGACCGTCGACCGTCACCCTTGCGATGTTCGCCTGCACGCCGCCATTCTGCAAGGCTCCGGGAGGATGCGTCGTCGTGCTGGAGCAAGTGCACGGCGTTCGAGCGGTGCCTGGCCCAGGCGAAGAGACCAGGGTCTTGAGGTCGATCCGAGCAATGCCGATGCTGAGCAGCGGGTCGGTCACGCCGGTGGTGTCGTTCCCGCGCCCTCGGTTCGGATGAAAGCCGCGCCTCAAGGCCGGGGCCGCGTCCGAGAACAGGTGACCAGCTCACCGAGCGAGATCATGCGCGTTCGGGCACGATCGCGGCGATCACCTGCTCCGGGTCGTCCGACGTGGCGAGGAAGACCTGACCGTTGTCCCGGGTGATCTGGACGGCTTGTTGTCCGTTCGCGGCCAGGAGCAGGCCCTTCTTGCGACTGGATCCCTTGACTCCCCAGCCGCCGAAGTCTTCGAGCGGGCGAACGTCGACGCTCGTGATCGACGCGATGTCATCGCGTCCTATCCGGACTGCCCAGAACGGGACCGCGATGAGCCATACGGCTGTGCTGTTGGTCGTGATGACCACCGCCGGAGCAGCGAGCATCAGCGCGATGAGCCCAGCGCCGATGCCGAGCATCCACCAACCGCCCGCCTGCGGGAACTCGGCGAGGGAGAACACGCACACCAACAAGGGACCGCCGCAGAGGATGAGTCGCAAGCCGATGTTGAACCGTTGCCAGGAGAGGATCTTCATCGGTCAGTCCGATCTGTTGAAGGCACCCGGAGGTACAGCACGAGGAGTGCGGCCATGGAGAAGAAGAAGGACCAGAGTCCGAACACCACCCCGATGCAGAGGTGGAATGCGAGCAGGGCTGGAAGGGCGATCCTGCGTGTGCTGGGTCGGACGAACAGCAACGCTGCCGCGAACAGCTCCAGAGCCATGACGCCGTAATTGACAGCAACTGCGCCGATGAGCGAGTGCTGCGTCGCTTCGATGAGCCACAGCAGCGGCGCCGGCGGTCGAAAGCTCGGCTCCTGGATCCAATACCAGAGCGCTGTGCCGTTGGCCCACTCGGCGACGGCGAACTTCGCGATTGCCGCGTTCGCATAGAGCACTGAAGCTTGTACCCAGACGATCACGAGGACGGCCCAGGCTGTTCCTCGCGCGCCCCACGTCCGGGACCTCCATCCTTTGTCTCTGACCCAGTGGTTGCCCCGACGGTCCAGAAGGAGGAGCGGAACCAGGAGCAGCGTGAGCACCGCTGCGACCTGATCGCCGCCGTCACGGACGGGGGATCCGATGTTGAGACTCCACGAGACCCACCAGTGAGGGATCGCGGTGACCGCTGGCAGGTAACCGCTGAGCACAACGAGCGTGACCGCAACCACGATCAGCAGCCTCAGCGGCGAACCGCCGCCAGCCGTGCAGAACAGGGACCATCGTGCGGTGACCGCATCACACACCACTCCATCGGGGTTGTCGGAGCTCGAGAGGAACAGCGCTCCGCTCGGTGTCAGAAGGACGGTCAGGAGCGTCGACAGCGCAAGCAAGGACCGAGCGATCGCCAGCGACGAGTTGTACGGCGAGTTGTGTTGGACGAGATCCGCTGCGCTGCGCAGGAGCGTCTGGCTCGTCGAGCTCGCGCTCCGCCACTCGGCCTGCACGCCGGTCGTCAGCCAGTGCAGGGTCACGCGCACTCGACTTCCACTGCTACGACCTGCTCGATGGGAGCTTTGGTTCCGCGGAACGCCCAGGGGACAGGTTACCTGCGCGCGAGGATGACGTCGCCGCAGAGTGATTGCGCCGCGTCCTTGATCCGCACCCGTTGCGGCTTCAGGTCCGCACTGCACGCGGATACGGTCGCGGCGACGTCGCAGGGTCGCCACGCGTCGCCGTCGAGTTTCTCGATGACCCTGTCGACGTCGATACCGCCGAGTCGTGAGGCCCGGTTCAAACCGAATGCCCATCGTGGTTGCGCGTTCGGCGCGGTTCCGAGTTCCGAGCCGTTTTCGTCGAAGGCGACGACGAACGCTTCACGGGGCGATTTCGTGAAGAAAGACCAGCCCTCGGGCAGGATCTCCCGCACCACGTTCACCGCACGTTTCGTCCTCGGCGCAAGGTGATCCGCCGGTGGCAGGGAAATCGCCGTCAGGCATGTCACGACGACGACGACGATCGCCCCGCACAACGCAAGCATGCGAGCCTGCTGACTGAGCATCGGTGACTACGCGACCGTGGAGACGATCTGCACAGCGAGTCGCTCGCGTGCTGCGGTGCTGTCGTCTCCGGCGGCGGCTTTACCGCACCAGGTCCACGCTCCGCACCACAGTGCCACTGAGACGACGACTGCCGCGGCTGCAGTTGCCACGGCCGCGTTGTGCACGCCGACTGCCGCGTAGGCGACACACACGACAGCGACGCCGCATCGACCGCTTCCCTCCGCGGACGGTAGCCCCGCTGGCGCGATGCCTTCAGCATCCATCTCTGCGCGAGTGTGCTCGACGACGATCTGACCGAGGTGCGCCGACCCCCTCTGCACGCGGTAGACGTCTCCGCTCCGGAGGTCAGCGATGACCGGCTTCAATCGCTGTTCCTCTGCTGCCACCACTTCGATGCTGGCTGCATGGGCCTTCGCTCGGTAGTCGTCGAGGTCGAAGCTGTCCGACACGAGGAGGTCCTTGCCGACCTCGGTGCCGAGCTCACTTGCCAGATCGCCCGCCCCGTACGCGAGAGCGTCGACGATGTCGACATCAGACGGACCGGTTGCCGTCGATGATGTGGTCGTGCCGTACGAGGGGGTGGCAATCATCAGGGACCCGACGAGAACGGCCGTAGCCCCGAGCGCGGCGATTGAGTGCTTCACAAGCAGTCCTTTCGTTGCGGGACCGATGCTGGCATGTCTATCTCGCCCGCACAACAGAACATGCAAAATATTACAAGTCAGGCATAGCGAGGCTGTCGTCGAAGTTGGCTTCAGCCTGTTTGCTGCTCTCGTCGCGATGGCTCAGCTTGAGTTCCGAACCCCGACCCCTGAGCCTCCGGGCCAGGCCCTGAGCCGGGGACCCATCGGGCACGACGGATCACGGCCACCTCCTCACCGAGCGGAGCCGTCAGCATCTTCCGGCGGCAACTACCCCGACCAGCGCCGCGCGCAAGGAGAGCCATCCCGCAGTTGGCGCCGGGGATGGCCTACACGCTCCGGCTCATCGCCGACATGTGAGGGGCGGCGGCGCCGTCGCCGCGTGTCCGCGACCATGTGGCTGACTGGAGGCACGGTGTCAGCTGGCACCGCGCCTCCAGTCCGACGAGACAGAGCAGTACCGTCAGCTCCGTCCCGACGGCTCGGGTCAGTCGCCGGCGCTGCTCACGCCGGCGGCGTCGTGCCCGCGCCCTCGGTGTCGTCCGCACCCGCCGGACCGGTCCCGGCCTGATCGAGGCTCTCGTGCGGGTCGCCCATGTCGCCGGTCGCCTTGCCGGCGGGGGAGAGCCCGAAGTGCTTGCGGACCGCGTTCGCCTCGGTGACGGACAAGGTGTTCCCGGCTCCGGGGAGGGGCGCTCCCTTGATCGCGCTCTTCGCGTACCCGACGCGCAGGTCCGTGCCGTCGAACGTGGCGTCCTCGACCGGGACGAGCGTGGCGTGACCCCCGAAGAGTCCTGTCACAACGCTGACGAACGCAGCGCTGCCGTCCTCGTCGGAGGGGAACACCTGCGCGACCTTGCCGACCGATGCGCCGTCGCGGTCCCGAACGGTCGCGTTCTCGACCTCGTGGATCATGCTCTTGGTGATCATGGGCGTAGTCAACGCTCCCGACCTGTCCCACTTGTGTCAGTGACGGCGAGGCGAGCCCGAGCGCTTCAGCGGGGTGCTCCGGGTGGGTTGCGCTGCGCGCCCCGCGGGCCTCGGCCTGCTGGGCGTTCGCTGTTCAATGATGCGTCTCGTCGTGCCCGGTCGGTTGCGGCGCTGACGCTTCGGCGACGGCAGCAGCTGCTCGCTCGATCGAGACTCCGGGATGGCCTTCGCGGTACCTCCGGACGTCTGCGGGATCGATCTCTGTGCCGACAGGAAGCTCGATCGGCTCGCCGGAGCTCCAACTCGTCGTCGCCATCCAGAGCGTGACTGCTCCGATCCAGCCGGTGAGGAGCGGGCTCAGGTACAGGCACCCGTACGCCGTGGATGCAGCGCCGACGACGACCGCAGGGATGCGGATCAACCTCTTCATGGAAGAGCAGCATGCCCTGGCTTCGCTTGACATGCAACATGGGAACGGTGAAAGATCAGCATGCTTCCTGCCGCGCATGGCAGGACGCTGCGGTCTTCAGCATCACCGTCCGATGGCCGAGCGCGCGCTCGGCCTTTCTGAGAAAGGGGTGGAGAGTGGTTTTCGTAAAGATGATCGCTGCCGTGTTGACCGTGGTCTTCGTGGTGTTGCCCTCGTGGGGCGTCATCGGCCGGAACTCGTTCGTCGGTGTTCGAACGCGAGCGACGATGCGCGACGCAGCGGCCTGGCGGGTGAACGACGTCTCCGCGGTGATCCCCTGCGCTGCCGTGCTGCTTGCTGGCGGGTTGTGGAGTGTGGCCGCTGCACATCGCGCAGTCCGGTGAGGACCTGATGCTCCGCGTTGCCAGCCCGGTTGCTCCCGCGCCCACGGCCGCCCAGGTCGACTGGACTTCGGTTCTGATCTTCACGATCCTCGCTTGTGGGCTCGGATGGCTCGTCTGCCTCCCACTGTGGATCGATCCGGCTGGCTTGCAATCGGCACACGTTTGGTGGGTACTCCCGTTGCTGATGTTCACGCCTTGCGCAGCAGCAGTGATCGTCGCGGTGCTCCACCAACGTCTTCCGGTACGGCACGCGTTCCGGCAGCTCGGGATCGTACCGATCCGCCCCATCGGGAGGACCCTGGGCTTCACTCTCGCCGCGATCGTTCTGCTGCCAGTGGTCGTGGCCGCCGGCATCACACTCGCCGAGCTCCTCAATCTCGTCCGCCTCGACCTCGACACGTTCAGCGGATTTGCCGCTCTGCTTCCCGAAGAAGCGCGGGGCCTCCTGCCGATCGGAGTACTCGTTTTCGTGCAGGTCGTGTCGATCCCGGTCGCCGCGATACCGAACGGGGTGCTTGCGTTCGGTGAGGAGGTCGGGTGGCGCGGCTTCCTGCTCCCTGCCCTACGACCTCTTGGCAACTGGCCCGCCGTGCTGACCACCGGGGTGGTGTGGGGCCTGTGGCACAGCCCGATCATCTTGCTGGGCTACAACTTCGATCGTCCCGACCTGTTCGGGGTCATCCTGATGGTCGTCGGAGCCACCGCAGTTGGGATGGTCCTCGGCTGGCTGAGGATCTGGAGTGGCTCCATCTGGCCCGCCGTTCTCGGCCACGGGGCGTTCAACGCAGCGGGCGGTCTGGTGCTGCTGTTCTCGTCCGCGGAGTACCCGCCTGACCTTGCTCTCGCGGGGCCGCTCGGGGTCGGGACCTGGATCGTCGCGGCAGTGTTCGCAACGATCGTCATTGGCTGCTCGCGTCGATCCGGTCGTCGCTCGAACGGTGATCGGGATGGTGGCGCGACGACTGGTGAGGCCCGTTGCGACGCAACCAGTCAGTCGGACGGCAGCCGCGCCTCCAGACCGGATCGAGAACCGGGCATCTGATGGAAGCGATCAACAGGGCGGCCCTCCTCGTTGCGGAGGGGAGCCGCCCTGCTGGTGGTGGCTAGCGTCCCGACGGGACAGCAGCGCCGACGAGCTCAGCTCGCACGATGTCCGCACCCGCTGCCAGCGCGCCGAGCTTCTGTAGGGCCGCACCGCGGGCCAGCGGCGCCATCCCGCAGTTGGTGCTGGGGATGAGCTTGTCCGCGTCGACGAACTCGAGCGCCCGACGGAGGACCTCCGCGACCTCCTCCGGCGTCTCGACGGTCTCGGTCGCGACGTCGATCGCCCCGAGCATGACCTTCTTGCCGCGGATGAGCTCGACGAGTTCGAGCGGCACGTGCGAGTGGATGCACTCGAGCGAGACGATGTCGATCGAGGACTGCAGCAGGAGCGGGAAGGACTGCTCGTACTGGCGCCACTCGGCTCCGAGGGTCTCCTTCCACCTGTTGTTCGCCTCGATGCCGTAGCCGTAACAGATGTGCACGGCGGTCTCGATGCGGAGGCCCTCGGCAGCGCGTTCGAGGGCGGCGACACCCCAGTCCTGCACCTCGTCGTGGAAGACGGTGAAGGCGGGCTCGTCGAACTGGATGACGTCGACGCCGGCGTCCTGGAGTTCGCGGGCCTCCTGGTTGAGGATCGTGGCGAACTCCCACGCCAGCTTCTCGCGGCTCTTGTAGTGCTGGTCGGAGAGGGTGTCGATCATGGTCATCGGGCCGGGGAGCGCCCACTTGATCGGGCGGTCCGTCTGCGCCCGGAGGAACGCTGCGTCCTGCACGAACACGGGTGCCGGCCGACTCACGGCACCGACGACGGTCGGGACGGCGGCGTCGTACCGGTCGCGGATGCGGACGGTCTCCTTGCGCTCCTGGTCGATGCCGTCGAGGTGCTCGATGAACGTCGTGACGAAGTGCTGGCGGGTCTGCTCACCGTCGCTGACGATGTCGATGCCGTGGCGCTCCTGCTCGTGGACGGCGGCCCGGAGTGCGTCCTGCTTGCCCTCGGTCAGGGCGTCGCCCTGCAGGAGCCAGGGGGACCAGAGCCGCTCGGGCTCGGCGAGCCAGGACGGTTTCGGCAGGCTGCCGACGATCGCGGTGGGCAGGAGGGTGGTCATGCGGGTGCGGTTCCTGTCGCTCAGTGGGTGAGGGCGGTCTGGCTGGAGGCCCACCGCTCGAGGAGGGATCGGTGCGGCTGCACGAGGTGCTCCTCCGTGTACCGCCCCTGGGTCGCGCCGAGACGGCTGCGCTCCTCCCGGTCGTACGTGACGGGAGGCGTCGCGTAGTCCGTGTGCTCGAGGGTCGGGCGGTACGTGCTCGGGGCGACCGTGGTCGCGTTGTAGATCTCCGGCCGGTAGATCTTCTGGAACGTCTCCATGGTGCTGATCGTGCCGATGAGCTGGAGGTCCGTGTAGTCCCCGGTGAGGTCACCGCGCGTGTAGAACGCGAGCGGCGCCTTCGCTCCCGGCGGCATGAAGTAGCGGACCTGCATGCCCATCCGGCCGAAGTAGTCGTCGGTGAGGGAGGAGTGCTCGTGGTGGTACTCCGCACCGAGGACCGGGTGGACGACACCGGTCTGTCGGTACGTCTGGCTCGTCGAGACGCTGATGCAGACGACCGGCTCGGCATCGAACTGCGACCGGAAAGCGTCCGACTCGAGGAATCGCTGGAAGAGCGCCCCGTGGAGCTCGCCGAAGTCGGACGGGATGCCGGCGCTCTTGTCGAGAGACGGCAGCCGCACCGCGAAGTCGTAGTCGCGGAGGTACGAGGAGAAGTTGTTGCCGAGGATGCCCTGGTGGCGCTCCCCGGTGTGCTGGTCGAGGATCCCGACGTCGAGCACCTCGAGCAGCGGGAACTCGACGTGCGAACCGCCGTCCTCGAACTGCATCGTGACGGAGACGATGTCGAGCTCCACGCGGTACCAGTCGCCGTCGGCGTCGCCCGCGAGGTCGTTGCAGCGGCGGTCGATCATGGCGAGGGCGCTGCGCAGGTTCTGCCGGCGGTGCTCACCACGCGCGAGGTTGGCGAAGTTCGTCGTCAGCCGCGAGCTGTCCGAGGGGGAGTAGTCCTCGTCGAACCGGGTCCGGGTAATGCTGAAGGTGAGGTCGTTCGCCATGGTCGGGAGTCCGTACGTCGAGCGCCTGAGGCACTGCGGGAGGTGTCCCACGAGCATGACGGGAGGCGCGGGTCATCAGGTAATACCGAGACGCTATGCGTCGGTATAGCCTCCGCCTATGGCCCGCGTCTCCAACGACATCACCCTGCAGCAACTGCGGTATTTCATCGAGGTCGCGTCCGAGGGCTCGATCAGCGCTGCGGCCGATCTGCTCTACGTCTCGCAGCCGACGCTGTCGGCGGCGATGAAGGACCTCGAGACGCGGATCGGTCGTCCGCTCTTCACCCGATCGGCGCGCGGCGTCGTGCTCACCGTCGACGGCGTGGAGTTCCTCGGCTACGCCCGGCAGGTCGTCGAGCAGGTCTCCCTCCTCGAGCAGCGTTACGTCGGCAAGCAGCCGTCCCGCCGCCTGCTCGGGGTGTCCGCCCAGCACTACTCGTTCGCCGTGGAGGCCTTCGTCCGGATGGTCGAGGGAGCCGCCGCGGACGAGTACGAGTTCTCGCTCCGCGAGACCCGCACCTGGGACATCATCGAGGACGTCCGCACACTCCGGAGCGAGGTGGGCATCCTCTACCGCAACGACTTCAACCGGCAGGTGCTCGGGAAGCTGATGCGCGACGCCGGTGTCGTGTTCACCCCGCTCTTCGTCGCGCAGCCGCACATCTTCGTCGCCCGGCGGAACCCGATCGCATCACAGACGCGGGCGACCCTCGACGACCTCGCGGACCTCCCTCGGCTCACGTTCGACCAGGGCGCGAACAACTCCTTCTACCTGGCCGAGGAGATCCTGTCGACGATGTCGAGCAAGCGGGAGATCCGCGTCTCGGACCGGGCGACCATCTTCAACCTCATGATCGGCCTCGGCGGGTACACGATCTCGACGGGGCTCATCAGCGACGACCTCGACCCCGAGATCGTCGCCATCCCCCTCGACGTCGACGAGCGGATCGAGATCGGCTGGATCGCGCACGCCTCCATCCCGCTCACCGTGCAGGCGCAGGCGTACCTCGACGAGCTGCGGGCGGTCGTCGTCAGCTACGGCGTCGAGCCGCTCGGGTAGGTGCGTAGCGCATTCCGTCGGCGTTCCGCGCTCCGGCTGGAGCGGACGGGAGGGTGCCCAGACGATGATGGGGAGGTGCGGTTCGGTGAAGTGCTCGGTCAAGCTGACGTCCTGACGCTACGAGCCGAGGTCGCCGCACTCCGGCTGCCCGAGCGCCGACTCGCTCGTGGCGTGAGCACCCGACATGGCCAGGGCGAACGCGCGAGGCAGTTCCAGGCTGTCATCGACGAGCGACGACAGAGCTGGACGTTCGACCGCCAGGGGGACAGCCATCGTGATCGCTTCGCGGACGGTGTGCTCCATTCGCCTGACGGGCCGGTGGAAGTCGATTTCGCTCGGAGCGGCGCAGTCGCTCCGCCGGTCCGGCTGCTCACTCCGGAGCTGCTCCTCCTCTGGGGACCGCCCGCCAGCTACGCACCGGTCAGTGTCCAACGGGACGGAGAGCACCAGCTGCTCCTGACCTTCGAGCACGAGCGCGATCGAGCGCAACAGGTGACGTTGGTCGTGGATGAACGCGACGGCATCGCCCGTCGCTTCTCCGACCAGGACGAGACGACGGTGATCACCGAGGTCCGCGTCATGGGCGACGGTGAGCCTGAGCCTGGGCGTCCGCGCTTCTCGCGGTCGTAGAGATGGGCCCGTTCCGAGTCCGGAACCACGCCGTGACCGACGTCCCCCCTCCCCGCCGTCATCCAGCACGACCCCGTCGCGTCACGCGCTGCACGGCGGCCGTTCGGCCACCTGTTGGGCCTGGAACGCGGGCTCGTGCTGCTACGTCATCGCGACGGTCGGTGTGCCGTCCGTCATCGACGGGCAGACGGTCATCCGAGACGGCTGACGTCCGCTGCTCGGCGACCGCTACCGCTTCCCGGTGAAGCGGGCGCGGAGTGCGACGAAGGTCACCACGACGGCCAACCCGACGACCAGAACGGGGATGCCGTACAGCTGGCCGTCGACGCGAGCGAGGAAGGACCCAGCTGCGAAGACGGCGAGGCCGACCGCGAACAGGACCCACAGCCATGCGGGTGTGCGGCGGTTCGGGCGAGGAGTCTCCGGCATGCGCTGAACCTACAACTCCGCGCCCTGCGCCGAGCGATGCTGTTCGCACCGTCAGCTTTCCGGAGCGGCCGCGTGTAACCGCCGCAGCACGTCTGACGCCTGATGCTGCGTCAGCTCGATGTCCTGGTTGCGGATCGGGACGGAGAACGTCAGTACACGGTCAGTGCCGTCGGCGACGACCGCTCGTACGTGGGCGGAGCCTCCGCCATCGGGGCGGGACACCGTGAACCGGCAGGACTCATCCGTCGTCCTGAGGAGCGCTTCTCCGGCACCCCCGCCGCACAACCGTCCGAGGTCAGCGAGGAACGTGGTCAGGTGATCGAGGCGGAGCGCCGTGGCAACCGATGCAGTGAATTCGCGGGAGTGCACCTCGATGCCACAGTCGATCCGGCCTTCCTCGTCCTGCGCGTCGGCCAGCTCGATGATCACGTGGTCGCCCGAGCGGCCCAGGTGGAGGGTCGCCGGGGAACGGGACACGATCCGCCGTTCGAGCGTCCGGAGCTGCGTGGTCGGGAAGTGATCGAGCCATTCCTCCCGGTACCGGTCCTCGCCAGTGCCGCTCAGGAGCCGCGCGGCGGCGACGGCGACTGACTGCGTGAAGGACACCGTCTCCACCTCGAAGGACGACATCCTGGTCCGATGAGTACCCGGGTGGCGATCAGGGTCGTCCTCGTACTCGTCGAGACGAACGTCGAGGACGCCGTCGGCGCTCGCGATCGACCATCGGTACACGGCCGGCTCACCGGCCCAATCGAGCGTCTCTTCCGTCGAACCCTCGAGAAGTCGGATACACACGGCGAGGAGATCCGGGATCGCGTCCGTGACGTAGGAGACCGACAGCGTCTGCGTGGCGGAGCCGTGCCCAACGGCAACGTCCATCCAGCCAGCACGAGGGACGCCGAAGCCGAGATCGAATCGACGGGCACGGTCCACGTAACGATCTTCGCGCGCGATCCGGGCGGATTGCCAGTCAACGCTCCGCGGACTTCAGTTCCGCGGCGGCGACCGCTGCATCGACGAGGAGGTCCATCGGCAACGCCCGATCACTGTCACAGCGGACAACTCGCCGTCGACGACGAACGCACGTCGTTGCCCCGAGTTCCCACCGACGGCCATCACGCTTCTGTCCGTCGAGGAAGACCCCACGGCGCCGGGCCGGATCGGGATCAGCGCCCGCGGCCTCCTACATCGGCCCTTCGTGGAACTCGAGGAGGCGGTCTTCCTCGGAGCCGCCTTCGACCACGAACATCCAGGTCCTGCTGTCGTGGAGGCCGCGCTGCATCTTGCGCCGCTTCGCGCGGGTCGGCACCTGCTCCAGAACACCCTCCGGCAGCCGCTCGCCAGAGCCCTCCACTGCGGGCGAAGCGCCCCCGGCGCACCATTCGATCCGCCACTTCGCCCCGGCAGCGAGACGGTCCTCGACCTCGTCTCGGGTCAGCGCTCCTTCGGGCCAGGAGTCCATGGAGGAATCGTGTCACGCCTCCCACCCGTTCAGTGGTCGACCGACGCTTACGCCACTGAAGGACGTTGCGCTGATCGCCCGCGGGCACCGCCGACCCTTCGCGTCGTCCTACCCGAACAGGGGCCTGCGCGAGTCCACAGGGTTCACTAGCCTCGCCGCGTGAGCCGCCTGACGCCGAGGACCCCGGTCGACGTCGTGCGCCCGTTCATGCCGACCGAGCGGCGGCGCTACGAGACGTGGCGGTGGATCGGGCTCGGGCTCCTCGTGGTCGGTGTCGTCCTCGGTGTGGTCCGGGCGGAGGCTGTCGGCATCCTCGTCGTCATCCCGATCGTCCTCGGCGGGGTCCTGTTCACCGTGTCGTCGATCCGGTGGTGGAACCTCGCCGTCGACACCGCCTGGTCGCTCCGGACCTGGCCGGTGGCCGGGCAGCCGACCGTCTCCGTCGCCGGCGTGGTCAGTGCGCGACGCGTCGCCGTGGTGCTCAGCGCCACCGCCTCCGTCCTCGCGCTCGTGGCGGGGCTCGGCAGTGGCGTGCTCCCGGCGCTCGCTCCCGCGCAGACCGCGGAACCGCTCCGGGCCGTCGTCGACGAGACACACCCGACCCCGACTCCGACGGCGACACCGACACCCACTCCGACCGTCGCCGCGGCACGCGGTGCGCACGGCTTCCCCGTCGCGCCGTTCGCCGTCGAGGGCGGCGCGGTGCGCATCGGGCAGGTGGAGGACGAGGACGCCTGGTGGGCGGTCTGCGGATCGGCGATGGGGGACTCCGACTGTCTGGCCTGGGGCGTCGTGGCCTCGGTCGACTGCGACCTCGAGGCCACCGTCAGCTTCGCCGACACCGAGACCGGCCCGGTCACGCGCACCGAGGTGCGATCGGTGCGTGTCCGCCCGGGGACGGCGGCGTTCTTCGCCTCGGTCGGGGAGGAACCCTGGAGCAGCATCGACGCCGCTGGCTGCCGACCTCGACCGGATGTCGACGCCGGCGTCGCCACGTGGTTCGAGACGCTCGACCACGAGGCGGAACCCGAAGGGTGCTGGGACGCCGGTTGCATCGGCTTCGATGTGATCCCGCACCAGGACTGTGCCCAGGCCGACGTGCAGTTCGCCGTGTACGACGACTACGGCGCGCTCGGCAACCCGCACGACCTCGTGATACCGCTCGAACTGCACGAGGGCGTGACCGTCACCGCGTGGGCCGGCGGCATCGACAGTTTCGAAGGCGACGCTGTCCTCACCCGGATCTCGTGCCGGTAGGGCCCGGGGACCACCGCCCCGTCGCCGTCAATTCCCGAGTCGGAACTGGTCCGGCATCCCGTCGGAGCACTTCGAG
This sequence comes from Microbacteriaceae bacterium PS02332, assembly GCA_029959645.1. Lineage (GTDB taxonomy): Bacteria > Actinomycetota > Actinomycetes > Actinomycetales > Microbacteriaceae > Curtobacterium. The sequence continues at coordinate 16,927 of JASCOJ010000012.1, forward strand.
ACGACGGAGATCCGGTAGTTGCCCGGGTACGCGTCGAAGCTCGCCGAGACCACCGGGCCGCCTCGCCCGCGGACGCCCGGCACCGGACCGGGACCACCGCTCTGGTACTCGTCGACGGTGATGCCGAGGTCCTGCCACTGCTTGCTCACCGTTCGGACGTCGGCGCTCGCATCGGCGCCGTCGGTGTCCACACGCCTGACGATGTACACGAAGGTGGTCCCGGGGGTGCCGCTCGCCTGCTCGCACTCCCGGACGCCGGGGCCGCTCGCACGCTCCCAGTGCCCTCCCATCGCGACAGACGACTCCTCGGCGAAGTCGATCACCGACTGCTTCGCGGTGGACGGCTGCACGACGGGCTCACGCGCGGCGTCGCCACAGCCGGACAGGAGGAGTGCGACGCAGCCGAGTGCCACCGAGGCCGCGATCGACCTCGCCATCACCACGTCGACCCGACGTCGAGGGGCATCGGACCGAGTTCCGCAGCCGCCGCGGAGCGGCGTTCGACGGTCACGACGTCACACCCGCGCTTCCGTCCGCCGCGGCTTCAACCGCTCCGGCGCGTCGGTCGCCGGCACCCACTCGCAGGTGAACGTCCCGCGGTAGCCGAACAGGAACCCGAACACCCGGTTGTGCACCTCGAGGTCGACGTGGAAGGCCTCGTCGTCCTCCGACCACCACTCGTGCAGCGTCGCGCGACCGCTGAACAGCATCGGGAAGCGGAACGAGACCGACCCCTCGTGGAACCGCTGTGCGTCGGACGTCAGCACGAGCCCGCCGCGTTCGTCCACCCGCAGGTCGAGGTCGACCGCGAGGTGCTGGTGCGTCCCGAGGTAGTCGAGGACCCGGCCCTCCGAGAGCACCATCGTGGCGTCGAAGCGCGCCGGCCGTCCGGGACGGGTCGCGTAGGTGCGGACGAACGTGACGGTCTCACGGCCGAGGTCATCCCGGTACGGGTAGTTCTCGATCGTGAACGGCACGTCCGTGCCGAGGTCGGGCACGAGGATGTTCCGCAGCCGCCCGATCTGGAGGAACGGCACGGTCCACCACGGACCGCGACGGATGGTCATCGTGCCGCGGCCGACGCACGCCTCCGCGGCGTCGAGGCCGACGCCGAAGCGGCGCTGCATCATCGGGTGCAGGCGACGGAAGTCCGCGCCCAGGGCCCGCTCGAAGACGGACGTCATCACGGGCCTCCCGGCTCTGGCAGTGCCGCCACGGTGGGCGGCGCGTCCCGCAGGTGGTCATCGCGTCGGCGGCCGCCGACGGGCGCGCGGAGCGTCCTGGAGGCCCGTGGCCGGTCTGGTCGCCAGACGTGCAGGACGCTGGTGAGCGGCCAGGCCTCCGGCTCGGGTCCGCCCTCGAGCCAGATGCGGAGACGGTCGAAGCTCCAGGCGGTCGCCCAGCCGAGGAGCGGGCGCACGACGACGTCGAGGACACCCCACCCGGACTCGTAGTCGTAGCCCGTGAGGAAGCGGGTCCGACCGTCCGCGGTGGGGACGTAGCGCCAGTAGCCGCGGCCAGCGCGGATGGGGGAGAGACGGTCGCCGGTGGCGAAGCGGAGCGCGGACGTCCGCGAGCCGTCCGGACGGCGGCGCTCGCCGAGGCTGACGCCGGTGCCGTGGACGTCGTGGACGATCGACCGGCGGACGTAGGTGAACCGCGTGACGCCGTCGTCGTCGGCGGGCTCGGGCACGATCGCCGAGAAGCGGACGTCCCACCGGACGTGCAGCTCCGGGTCCTGCGTGGCGTCCCAGACGCGGTCGAGTGGCGCGTCGATGACCGTCTCGACGTAGATCCCCCGAACCCCCACGTGCCGGAGCGTAGCGCGGCGAGGGCTGGCCGGGGGAGACCTTCGTTCGCGGGCGGGCCGCTACGCGGACGGGACGGGCAGGATCCGCCGCCGGCCGAGGTCGTCGAGGAGCTCCACGAGCCGGTCGGCCGAGTCGTGGCACTCGGCGAACCCGGCCTGGCGGATCTTGATCAGCGACGAGACGTTGTCCCACGTCGAGTTCAGGATCATGTCGGCGAACCGCCAGTCGACGAGGTCGGCGTAGGGGGTGGCGACGAGCCCGTGCCGCTCGACCATGCGCTGCCACAGGTCCTCCCGTGAGGGCATCACCTGCGCGAGTTCCATCGACTGGGGCTCGGCGAGGTCGAGGCCGTGGTGGTCGGCGAGGCGCTCGAACAGGTGGCTCCACCGGACGACGTCGCCGTTCGTGATGTTGAACGCCTGACCGGCCGCGGCGGGGGTCGTGCCCGCCCAGTCGGTGGCACGAGCGAGGAGCTCGGCGTCCGTCATCTGGTAGAAGATGCCGTCGTAGGTGGTGCGGGCGCCGGGGAACCGCAGCGGCAGCCCGAGCTCCTTCGTCATGCTCACGTAGGTCCCGACCGCCATGAGCAGGTTCATGGGCGTGCCCTGGGCGTACCCGATCACGGCCTCGGGGCGGAGCACGGTCATCGCGAAGCCCCGGGACGCTGCACGCTCGCGGAGCAGGTCCTCCTGGTCGTAGTAGAAGTTCGGGACCATGAGGCGCTGGTCGTCCTCCTTCGCGGGCGTCTTGAAGCGACCGAGGTGTGCGCCGTAGTACTTCATCCCCTGGTAGAGCGTGACGTGCCGGAGCGGAGCGTCGAGCCGGTCGAGGGCGTCGAGCGTGTTCTCGAGGAGGGCGACGTTCGGGGCGATCTGTTCGGCGAGGTCGCCGTGCTCGACGTACGCGGCGAACGCGAGGCGCGTCGTGTCGGCGGCCGGGCGCAGTCCCTCGACCGCGGCCTCGGCGTCGGACAGGTCGACCGGCAGGTGGTCCCACCCGGACGCGGGGCCCTGCGGCGCACGACGACTGACACCACGGGCGCGGACGCCACCGCGGGCGAAGTGCTCCACGACGCTGCGCCCGACCACGCCGCCGGCTCCGGCGACGAGGACCACGTCGCTGCTGTCGACGGACGGTGCGCCTGCGGGGGCTTCGTGGTTCACGGTGTCGGTCCTGTCGGGTTCGGGAGCACGGGGTGGCACCTTCCGGGCCGATGTCGATCCTGCCCCGCGGGACCCGCTGGCAGCACAGGAACGTCAGCGCCCGGGCAGCGCCACCACCCGTTCGTGATCCCACGGCTCGGTCCAGCCGACGCGGTCGAACAGCCCGTCGAGCAGCGTCGCCGTGAAGCCCCACACCACGTGCGACCCGGCGTCGGTGTCGATCGTGAACGCCGGACCACGCCAGACTCGGCCGTCGCGGCGGAACTCGGTGATGCCCCGGTTCGCCGGGTCGAGCAGGTCGGCCACGGGGGCGCGGAACACCGCCGCCGACTCCGCCTCGTCGACGACCCGCACGGGTGACGGCGCCCGCCACCAGCCGAGCACGGGCGTGACCAGGTGGCGTGAGAACGCCAGCGGCACGGGTGTCGCGGTGCCGAGCACCTCGATGCCCGCAGCCTCCACGCCGGTCTCCTCCCGGGCCTCCCGGAGAGCCGCCGCCACCGCGTCCGTGTCGCCGGGATCGACCCGGCCGCCGGGGAAGGCGACCTCGCCGGCGTGCGCGCGCAGCGTCGTGGCGCGGGCGAGCAGGAGCACGTCGAGGTCCTGCGCGACCGCGCTCGCCTCTGCGGCACGGTCGCTCGGGGTCGCGTCGAGCGGACCGAAGAGCATGAGCACCGCCGCCTGACGCGAGTCGGCGGCCTGCGGCATCCCGGTCACGAGGGGCGCCGAGCCGGGGGCGACGGCAGCGGCGAGCTGCGCGCGCGCCGCGTCACCGGAGGCGACGGGCAGCGTGCGGGGGAGGACCACGGAGCAAGCCTAGGCACCGGACTGGAGCTCGGCTCATCCCGCCGGATCGCCGTGCGTTCTGCAGACCCCGGGGGTCAGCGCCCGGGTGCGCCTGGCAGGCTGGCCCCGTGCACACCACCATCGACACGGCGACCGACGTCGTCACCGGCATCCGCTTCCCCGAGGGCAACCGCTGGCACGACGGCCGGCTCTGGTACTCGGACATGCACACGGGCGAGGTCTTCTCCGTCGACCCCGCGTCCGGCGACGAGCCGCGCCTCGAGGCGACGGTCGACGGGCAGTCGTCCGGGCTCGGGTGGCTGTCGGACGGACGTCTCGTCGTGAGCGCCATGGAGGCCCGCACGCTCGTGGCCGTCGACGCCGACGGCGCGACGGAGGTGTTCGCCGACCTGTCCGCGGTCGAGTCGTCGCTCATCAACGACCTCGTCGTCGACGCCGAGACCGGTCGGACGTACGTCGGGGCCTTCGGGTACGACCTCTACGCCGGCGAGGAGCTCCGCCCGGGGCCGTTGTACGTCGTCGACCCCGACGGGTCCGTCCGGCTCGCCGCCGAGGGCCTCGTCTTCCCGAACAGTGCGAGCGTGCTGCCGGGGACGCGGACCCTCGTCGTCAGTGAGACCTGGGGCGGCCGCCTGACCGCGTTCGACATCGAGGTGGACGGGTCCCTCACCGGGCGGCGCGAGTGGGCAGCACTGCCGGCCGGGGTGACGCCGGACGGCAGCACCGTCGACGCCGAGGGTGCGATCTGGGTCTGCTCCGTCGACACGGGCGAGTTCCTCCGCGTCGTCGAGGGTGGGGAGGTCACCGACCGGATCGACGCCCCCGGCCTGTGCGCGGTCGACTGTGCGCTCGGCGGATCCGACGGCCGGACGCTCTACCTCGCCACGGCGGACAGCTACGACCCGGCCACCACGGAGCGGACGCGTTCGGGGCGCATCAGCGCGATCCGGGTCGCGGTCCCCGGCCCTCAGGGGTAGTTCAGGCGCTTCCGGCGGAGGCCCCGCTCCCCGAGTGACATCACGAACGGCGGTGCGACCGTCGCCAGTCGGTGGAGGGCGCGTTCGTGCTCGAGACAGAGGTCGCCCATCGCTGCGGCCGTGAGCTCGCCATGCACGAAGGCGACCACGCGAGCTTCGTGCATGTAGATCGCCTGTGCCTCCAGCGGGCGACTCGCAACGCGATGGTCCTTCGCGAGCAGCACGTACCCGGAGCGCGTGCCCTCCGCGATCCACTCCTCGTCGGGCATCGCCTGCGCTCTGGCGTCGCCGTACTCCTCGGCCAAGGTCCTCGCATCCCAGCCTGCGTCGCGCAGGCGCGTCACGAGGAGCCGGCCACCGACCGACCGGTCGAGCAGGAACCGTGCCGCGGCCATGATCAGGCAGCCTGCAGCAGCAGGGACCGGATCTCCTCCTCGGCGAGACCGAAGTCACCGGCGACGTCCGTCATGGCTTCCCCCGCGCGGACGCGACTGAGGACGTCTTCGACATCGACACCGATCCGCGCGATGGTCGGTCGCCCCGAATTCCGCAACGGGTCGACCACGACGTGCACTCGCTCATAGGCCGGGAGGCGGAGGGACTCGACGAACCCGTCACGGTACGAAATGGTCCGGAGGTACTCGGAGACGACATCGCGGAAGACACCCTGCTTGTTGCGGACGACGACGAGTTCGCGGTCGCCGTTCTCGATGAGGATCTCCGCGCCGTCCGTCCGCAGGCGCTCGCTGAGGAGCGCGTGCTCGAGCCCGATCTCCTTCCGCAGTGCGTCGACTGCGGGTCGGATGCGTGCCATCGGGAGGCCCGCTCGTCGGAAGGACTCGATGATGTAGCCCTCCGCGAGGGCGTTGAAGGAGACGGTGTACCCGCGACCGCTCCTGATGTCCGTGAGGAGCGGCTCGCTCCAGCCCCACTCGCCCTCGTTGCGCTGTCGGAACCGGTGTCCGTGCGCCCATCGCGCGAAGGACGACGAGGGAGCCCGGACGATCTGCGCGGCCTCGCTCAAGGAGTAGATGGGGGTCGAGTGCGCTGCACCCGCGGTCGGCGTTTGCATGCAAACAGTGTAGCCGACTCGGTCCGACCAGCAGGCGGACCGCTCCGGGCTGCCCGTCAGAACCGCGTCGTCCCGCGCAACCCGCGCGGCCGCCCATCCGGGTCCACCGCGAGCCGGGCCGCCGGCGCCGCCCACAGTCGCTGCAGCGCCGACACCGGCTCCGGCAGGTGCTGGCGGACGCGACCGGCGGGACGGGGCCCCGGCTGCCCGTCCTCGTGCCAGTGGTCGAGGGCGCGGGCGTGCGACCGCCACAGCGCGAGCAGCTCGGCTCCCGAGCCGTCCAGGCGCGGGTCGTCGGGCGTCGTCGCGAGGTGCTCCGCCCAGAGCTCGTGCCGCAGGTCCCGCGCGGTCGATCCGTCGCCGTCCGGGCCGTCGACCACGGCGCACGTCAGCTCGCTGTCCGTCGTCCAGGAGCGACGGTTGAAGTTGTCCGACCCGATGGTGAACCAGGTGTCGTCGACGATGCAGACCTTGGCGTGGATGTAGATCGGTCGGCCGGACTCGTGCTCGAGGTCGAAGACACCGACCCGGTCGGGGGCGGTCCGGCGGAGCTCACGGATGGCGTCGATCTGTCCGAGGCGGGCGGGCGGACCGCTGAACACCCCGTCGGAGTTCGGGTAGCGGGGGACCAGGATGACCACCCGGAGGTCCCGGTTGTGCTCGAGCGCCTCCGCGATGCCGGTCGCCACCTCGCGGGACCACAGGTACTGGTCCTCGATGGAGATGAGGTTCCGGGCGTTCCGGAACGCCTTGCCGTAGGCACGCGCGACGCTGCGTTCACCGTGCGGCGCGAACGGGAAGGGCGGACGCTTCACCCCGTAGGTGCGGAGGAGCTGCACGGCGTGGTCCCCGGCGGCCGGGGGAGCGGGCGTCCGCTCGGGCAGCGGCTCCGGGTGCCGCGGCATGTGCGTCAGACGCTGCAGGAGCATCCGGTACGGCAGGCTGCGGTCGAGCGGGTGCGGGTCGTCCCAGCGCTCGGCGAACACCGCGAGGACGTCGGCGACCACCGGGCCGCGGAGTTCCATCGAGGCGTCGTGCCAGGCGGGCTGCTCGCCGTAGCGGCCGTCGATCGAGATCGCCTGCGGGTCACCCTCGTGCGCGGCGTCGTCGCGGCGGCTGTGGCACAGGTCGATGCCACCGACGTAGGCGACGTCCCGCGAGGGGTCTTCGCCGTGCTGGATGACGAAGAACTTCTGGTGGTGTGACCCGAAGACGCGGACACGCTGGTCGAGCAGGACCTCGCCGCCGGCCTCGTTGATCTTCCGCCCGAGCAGCTCGTTCGAGCGGGCGCTGAGCGATGCCGAGATCCGCTCGCCGTGGGACCGCCAGATGAGGCCGCGGACCTCGACCCCGGCACGGGCGCGGTCGGCGAGCAGGTCCCCGATGGTCGGGCCGTCGGGGAGGAGGCGCTCGTCGGCGTCACCGCGCCAGTCCGTGAACCACACGCGGTCGCCAGGCCCCAGGGCGGTCAGCTCGGCGTGCAGACGCTCGAAGTACGGCGCGCCGTGGACCAGCGGCCGGACCGCGTTGCCCTCGGACCACGCCGGGGCGTCGCCGCCGCCGGCGTGCACGTCGGTGGCGGTGTTGCCGCGCTCGTCGCGGGCGAGGAACCAGTGGTGCGGATCGGTGGGCACGTCCGAACACTACGGCGCGCGGTCACGGTCGTCCCGGTCTGGAGGCCCGGGGCTGAGCAAGTCCACACGTCACGCTGCGAGTCGGACAGGAAACGCAGTCCTCCCGGACCCGGCAGGCCCGCGCGCCTACCGTGAACCCTTCATGACAGCTGAACACCGCAAGCCCGCCGAGCCCGACGCGGCTCCCTCCGTCGCCCACCACGCCGCCTCACACGCGGCGACCGCCGCCGCCGGCGACCCGTCGCACGGACCGCAGGACCCGGGTCGCGCTGCCCAGCAGGACGGCCGCACCCGGCAGGGCGGCGGCGACCAGCAGGGCGACGGCGACCAGCCGGACCCGAACCGCTGGAAGGCGCTCGTCATCTGCCTGCTCGGCGGTGGCATCGTGCTGCTCGACGTCTCGATCGTCAACGTCGCCCTGCAGTCCATCTCGAAGGGCCTCCCCGGGGCGACCCCCGAGGCCGTGCAGTGGATCCTCTCCGGCTACGCGCTGGCCTTCGGCCTGCTGCTGGTGCCGGGCGGGAGGCTCGGGGACGCCTCCGGACGCCGCCGCATGTTCGTCATCGGGGTCGCCCTGTTCACGGTGGCGAGCGCGCTGTGCGGCTTCGCCCCGAACGGCATCGTGCTGGTGATCGCCCGCCTGGTGCAGGGCCTCGCCGGTGGTCTGCTCACGCCGCAGGTGACGGCGCTCATCCAGCAGCTGTTCCGCGGCAAGGAGCGCGGCACCGCCTTCGGCCTGTTCGGTGCGACGGTCGGCATCGCCACCGCGATCGGCCCCCTCATCGGCGGTCTGCTCATCACGGCCTTCGGCACCGAGAACGGCTGGCGCTTCGTCTTCTTCGTGAACCTGCCCGTCGGACTCGTCACGATCCTCCTGGCCTTCCGCTACCTGCCGGCCGCGACCAGCGGCGGCAAGAGCGGGAAGAAGCACGACTTCGACCCGATCGGCATCCTGCTGCTCGGCGCCACCGTCGTCGCCCTGCTGCTGCCCTTCGTGCAGTCCCAGCAGTGGAAGAGCAACGCCAAGTGGTGGCTCATCGTCGTGGCGGTCGTCCTCGCCGTCGCGTTCGTGCTCTGGGAGCGGCGCTACCAGCGGACGAAGGAGCCGGTCATCGACCTGGGGCTGTTCCGTCGCCGCTCGTTCTCACTCGGCGTCGGCCTCGCGACCCTGTACTTCGCCGGGTTCACCCCGCTGTTCTTCGTCCTGACACTCGCGCTGCAGTCCGGACTGCACTACTCGGCGCTGCTCGCCGGGGTGTCCTCGGTGGCGTTCGCGGTGGGGTCCGGCGTCGCGTCGACCGTCGGCGGACGGGTGGTGCACAAGTTCGGCCGGCAGCTCATCGTCGTCGGGACGATCCTCGTGCTCATCGGCCTGGGCGGCGTGGTCTGGGTGGTCGCGAACCACTTCGAGTCGGACCTCGGCTGGTGGCTCGTCGTGCCGCTGCTCGTCGCCGGCGTCGGTTCCGGCCTGACGATCTCCCCGAACCAGACCCTCACGCTGTCCGAGGTGCCGGTCGAGCAGGGCGGGTCCGCGGGCGGGCTGATCCAGGTCGGGGCGCGTGTCGGGTCGGCCGTCGGCATCGCCGCGGTCGGCAGCGTCTTCTACTCGTCGCTCGCCAGTTCGCACGGTGACTACACGAAGGGGCTGCCGCTCGGGCTCGGTGTGTCCCTCGGCTTCGTCGCCGCGGCGCTCCTCGCGGGGATCGTCGACGTCGTCGTCGGGAAGGTCCGGGGGACCGAGGCGTCGGTCTGACCTGGAGTCGGATCCGCCGCCGCGGCTCACCCGCGGCAGGAGCACGAGCGCGAGCACGGTCGCGACCGCGTACGCGCTGGCCTGGACCTCGAGGAGCGGCACGGTGCCGATGCGGGCCTGGAGCAGCCCGGCGAGGAGGAGCCCGATCGCCTGCCCGACCGCCTGGGCGAGTCCGAGTGCCGCGAAGGCGCTGCCCCGGGTGCCGTCGTCGGCCGCGCGCTGCAGGAGGCTCGTCAGACCGGCACCGATGAGGACGGCCGGGGCGCCCATCGCGGCGAAGAGCACCGCGTACACGGGCACGGCGGAGGTGACGAACGCGGCGTTCCAGGTCAGGGCGGTGAGCACCGTGAACGTGACGATCCCGATGAGCGTGAGCTTGAGGACGTCGAGCCGGGCCCCGAGGACGCCGAGCACGGCCCCGGCGCCGATCGCACCGACCGCCTGCACGCCACGGAGCAGCCCGACGTCCGTCTCGTTCCCGGAGATGACGTCGGTGACGAAGAAGACGAACAGCACGACGAACAGGCCCTGCGCCACGGACGCGGTGAGCACCACGACAACCGGGGCCCGGATGGCGGGCTCCGCGAGGACGTGGAGGATGCCGTCGCGCCGACCGTCCTCCCGGGCACGGCCTCCGACACCGCGCCGGGCGGCAGCGCGGGGTGGAGCGCCGGGGTCCGCTGCGCGCGGGAGGCTCAGGACGAGGGCGACCGCGACGACGTAGGTCGCGATGTCGACGAGCGCGACCACCCCGATGCCGCTCATCGCGAGCAGCACCCCGCCGACCGGGCCGCCGACGAGCCGCCCGAGGTCGTTGTTCAGCCCGACGAGGGCGTTCGCGCTCGTCACCTGCGCCGGAGCGACGAGGGTCGGCAGCAGGGCGTTCTTGGCCGGCTCGAAGAACGCAGCGCAGGTCGCGTGGACGACGATCACCGCGTAGACGATGTGGAGGTCTGACCCGTCCCGGACGGCGAGCAACGGCAGCAGGGCCAGCGCCTGGACCGCCATCGCGACGACCATCACGTGCTTGTGCGGCAGTCGGTCGACGGCGCGGGCGATGACCGGGGCGAGCACGACGGGCGGCACGAGTTCGAGCAGGAACGCGAGCGACGTGCCGAGCGCGGACCCGGAGAGCTGCAGGACCACGAGTGGCAGCGCGATGAACACCAGCCAGTCGCCGGCGTCGGACACGATGCCCGCCACCCAGAGCCGGCGGAAGGCCGGGACGGTCAGTGCGCTCCGCACTGCGGGGCTCGGAGGCGCGCTCGTCGTGCTCATCGCCCACTCGAGAAGCCGGGCCGGGGGAACGCGGTGATCGCCACGTGCACGTGTTCGGCGTCCGCAGGGGCGTCCGTACGCGTCGCCTGCACGTACGGCCGCAGCACGGCGTCGATCTGCCGTTCGACCTCCACGAGCTCGTCCGGGGTGAGGGCGAGGCCGTAGGAGGCGTGCATGTCGGCTGCGCGCCACGCGTCAGGCACCGTGTCCCGCCCGCGGAGGTACTCGCGGGCGAGGTGGTGGTCGAGCTCGACCGAGGCGGCGAGCATCTCGGACAGGCCCGGGACCTCGCCGCCGCCCTCGCCGTCGAGGGTGAAGCCGGTGAGTGTCGCCCGCCACGGGCGCGACCGACCGTCGCCGGAGTCATCGGGCTCGACGAGGCCGTGCGACGCCAGGACCCGGAGGTGGTAGCTGCAGTTCGACGGGGTGTCACCGACCGCGCGGGCGCACTGCGAGGCGGTGGCCGGCCCGACCGACATCAGGTACCCGAGGACGTCGAGCCGCACCGGGTGCGCCAGGGCGTCGACGACCGCGGGGTCGGTGAGGTTGACGCGGCGTTCCTGCATCGTGGCTCCTGATCTGAAAGACGATTTCAGGAATCTACCGTGGACCCCACGGATCTGCAAGAGCGTTTCAGGTCAGCTCCGAAGCTGCTGCACCACCGCGTCCAAGAGCCCGTCTGTCGGGATGTTCGTCTGCGTGATGGACACCCATTCGTCACCGCGGACGAAGAACGTGAACGTGGTGTCGAGATGCTCGCCGTAGTAGGTCGATGTCTCGGTGTGCTGGCAGGACCGTCCGCCGTGCACCTCGGTGCAGTTCCACCCACGCGTGCGGAGCTCCTCGAGGCGGGCGTCGAGCGTGGCGGCGTCAGTCTGCCCCAGCTGCAGGAACAGGTTGTCCGTCTCCTCGGTGCTCCCGCTCCCGGACCACCGACACACGAGCACGGCGTCCGCGGTGAACGGGGTCTCGGGGTCCTGGAAGTACTGCTGTTCCGGCGTGCCGGGCGGGGTCGGGCGGAGCTGCTGCCGGACGAGCGAGCCGAACAGGCGGGTGTACTCACTCGCCGGGACGACGTCGGTGCACGAGGTCGGGATCGTCGAGGCAGCCGCTGTCGGAGCGGCGCTCGACTGCGGGGCCGGCGTGAGCGTGATCGGTGCGGACGGGGTGGTCGGCGTCTGCTCGGGGAGTGCGGGGGGCGTCGAGACGACCGGGGCCGGGGCGACGAACGGCTGCGGCAGCATCCCGAGCGCGACGGCGCCGCTGGCGGTCCCGATGCCGAGCAGTGCGACCACGGCCGTGGTGATGCCGACACGGCGACGGGCGGACTGCCGCCGTGGGCGAGCGATGAGGCGTCCGCGGACGTTCTCGCGCATGCCGGCGAGCATCTGCTGGAGCTCGTCGCCGACGGGGGGTTCAGCGCTCATCGTTGGTCACCGCCTTCTTGATCCGTGCTCGGGAACGGGAGAGCCGCTGGGTCACGGCGCCGACGCTCAGGCCGAGCGTGGCGGCTGCCTCCGCGTACGAGCGGCCCTCGATGAGGCACAACTCGCAGACCTCGCGGTCGAGAGGAGACAACCCGTCGATCTCCGCACGGACCCAGCGGAGGCGCTCGCGGGCCTCCGCGTCGTCGGAGGCCGCGCTCGCCAGTTCGGTCGGCAGTGCGTCGGTGTCGTGGCGGCGCTGCGTCCGGAGCAGGTTCCGCGCGTGGTTGCGGCACGTCACGAGCAGCCACGGCAGCACCGAGGTGCCGGGCACGTCGATGGTCTCCGCCTTCTGCCACAGCGTGACGAACGCGTCCTGGACCACTTCCTCGACGTCCATCCGGCTCGGGACGAAGGCCCACGTGTACCGGGTCATGGTCGCGGCGTGGCGGTCGAACAGCGTCGTGACCGCGGCGCGGTCACCACCGGCGGCGCGACGGACGAGTTCGCCGTCGGAACTCCGTGTTCGGTCCATGAGCACCCCCTTCGATGAGCAGTGTCCGTGGCCGAGCACGCCTTCCATCCGTGCTGTGTCCGGGCGTGTCGTCGGCGGGTGGAGCGGTCAGCGGCGCCGTGCTGCGAGCGCTCCCCGGAGGAGGTCGGTGAGGACGGTCCCGCGCGACCCGGCGTCCTCCGGGTGCCACTGCACGCACCACACCGGTGCCGTCTCGTGCTCGACGGCCTCCACGGTCCCGTCGGGAGCCCGGGCGACGACCCGCAGCCCGTCACCCGGCCGGTCCACCGCCTGGTGGTGGGAGCTCCGGACGTCGAGCGTCGTCGCACCGAGGAGGCGTGCGAGCCTGCTGTCCGGGTCGACCGTGACGTCGTGGTCGACCATGCTGTCCGCCGGGTCCGGGGCGACGTGGCCGCCGCCCTCGAGGTGCTGGACGAGGTCGCCGCCGAGGGCGACGTTCACGAGCTGCATGCCCCGGCAGATCCCGACGAGCGGCACGTGGTCCGCGACCGCACGGCGGACGACGGCGATCTGCGCACGGTCGGCCGCCGGGAAGGTGTGACCGAGGTGCGGCTCGTCGGTCCGGCCGCCGTAGAACTCGGGGTCGACGTCCTCGCCGCCGGTGACGACCACCGCGCTCGCCGCGTCGAGCCGGTGGAGGAGCTCGTCGACCGCGGTCTCGGCGGCCGCCACGCGGTCGACGAGGAACCCGACGTCGGTGGCCGCGGCGACGACGCTCGCGGTCAGCCGCTGCAGCTCGGCTTCGAAGTCGGGGTCGTCGCGGTCGCCGTCGGCGACGTCGACGACGAGCAGGACGGGGCGCGCGGTCGGTTCGGTCACGTCGTCATCGTGGCACGACGGGGGCGGTCGGGACGTCCACGATCCGTTCCTCGCCGAGGACGGGTGCCGCCGACCCCGCGGTCGCCGACGCGAGGTCGGCGTGGAGCGCCGCGAGGCCGTCCTCCGGCACCCAGACCTCGAAGGTCGCGGCCACTCCGTACGTCGTCGTCCCGAGGACCGCGTCGTGGTGCCGCACCCAGTCGCGGAGGACGTTGTCGAGCCGACCGGCCTCCGCGTGGTCGACGTCGAGGGTGACCTGCGTCAGCGCCCGGCGTGCGACGACCTGCGCACGGTCGAGCGCCTCCGAGACCGAAGTGGAGTAGGCCCGAACCAGCCCGCCGGCACCGAGCTTGACGCCGCCGAAGTACCGCGTCACGACGGCCACGACGTCGGTGAGGTCGCGGCGGCGGAGCACCTCGAGCATCGGCACCCCGGCGGTCCCCGAGGGCTCCCCGTCGTCGGAGGACCGCGCCTGGTCACCGAGCACCCCGGTGACCATGGCGGTGCAGTGGTGACGGGCGTCCCAGGCCACGCGACGGATGCCGGCGACGACGCGGTCGGCCTCCGCGGGGTCGGCCGCGGGGACGACGTGCGTGATGAACCGCGACTTGGTGACCACGAGCTCGTGCACGACCGGTCCGGCGATCGTGGAGGGGTACCGACGGCTCACCGGGCGAGCGTACCGGCGCACGGCGCGGGCCCTCCCACGCCGAGGCACGCGATCTGGATCGACCCCGGACCGCGTGGCTGCGCAGACGTATCCTGACACCGGAAGCAACGACGGTTCCGGCCTCCCGTTCGCATGCCGTCCTCCCAACGGCACGACGGACTCCCACTCGCGATCAGAGCTCCTCGTGGCAGAACACATCATCGAATTCGTCGCCCGTGACCGCACGGGCATCACCGCGGTCGTCACCGAGACCGGGGTCATCGACGCGGACGTCGTCATCCGCAACATCCGTTCCGGGCACTCCGGCTACGCCGTCGCGGCCGCGGGGCGTCGGCGGGCGCAGGTGCGCAGCCTGACCGTGCTCGGCAGTGCCTACCTGTTCGCCAACTGGGACGGGTCGAAGCGGAACAACCTGCACGACCTCGCGTTCCACGCGCCGGCCCAGCCGGTCGTCGTGCCGAGCGCAGGGGCGCGGTTCCGGGCCGCGCTCGGCGCGGTCTTCGGGTGGTCGCGCAGCGGCGCCGACCGCCGACTCGGCGCCTGACCCGGGCCTCCCGTCCGCTCGGCGCCGCTGACCGCTGACCGCGCGGCCCGCTGGGTTCAGCTGACGGCGTCCACCGCGCGCAGCACGTCCGCGACCTCGGTCCGCGTCGTGTAGTCGACGTGCACGTCGGCGAACCGGACCACGCCGGAGGCGTCCACGAACAGCACCGTGGGGAACGGGACGTCCCCGGTGCCGTCGGCGTTGCTGTCGGCGACGTCGAAGCCGAGGTCACCGTGTGCTGCACGCGCGGCCGCGCTCGGGGCGGTGACGACACCGAGTGCCCGCGCGAGGGCGTTGCCCGGGTCGGTGAGCACCGGGAAGGCCAGCTCGCCGTTCGCCACCGCGAGGTCCGAGGCCTCCGGGGTCTGCGGTGAGACGGCGACGAGGCCGACCCCGCGCTCGCGGAGGGCGGGCAGGAGCTCCGCCTGGTACGTCCGCAGCGTCAGGTTGCAGTAGGGGCACCACGAGCCGCGGTAGAGGACGAGCACGACCGGGGCGTCGGCGCGGACGGTGTCGAGGGACACCGCCTCGCCGGTGGGGTCGAGCAACGTCGCGTCGGGCAGTCGCTGCCCCACCGAGACCGCGTCGGCCGGGACGCCGGCGGCGCGCAGGTCACGCTGTTCCTCGGCGAACACAGCGCTCAGTTCCGGTCCGATCTGCGCGGTGAAGCCCTCGTCGAACGCCGCGACCTGCGTCGCGATGGTGGTGTCGGTCATCGTGTCTCCTGCCGTGTCGCGGCGGGTGCCGCTCCCGGTGGAGCGTACGAGCGTGCGGGAGGCCCGTCACCGGGCGCGGTAACGGGGCGTCACGCACGCCGCTCCCCGGCACGGTCAGTGCGGCATCACCGGCAGCGCGCGGTCGGTCCGGGCGACCTCGGTGAGCTTCGCCGCCAGGGGCCGGAACGGCTTCGACAGGAGCACGCCGTCCGCCACCCGACGAAGGGCGAGCGCGGCACGGGACTGCGGGTAGGCGAAGTGGGTGATGCCGCGCGGCAGGTCCTGCACATCGTCGACGAGCGGACGCATCCACGTCTCGTACGCGGCGAGGCCGTCGTCGAGCCGTTCGTGCTCGGCGATCGACGCAGCGAGGACGTACCCGGCGGTCACCGCGAGGGAGGCGCCACCACCGCCCATCGGCGTGACGCACCAGCCCGCGTCGCCGGCGAGCACGACCCGTCCGCGCCGCCACCGCGACACCCGGATCTGCTCGAGGTCGTCGACGTACAGGTCGTCCGAGGTCGCGAACGCGTCGAGCACGCGCGGCGTCTCCCACGCGACCCCGGCGTACCGCGCGCGGAGGCGGTCGAGCACCTCGTCCCGGGGCAGTCCGACCAGGCCGTCGGTCGCGGTGTACGCCAGGATCGCCCGGGTCGTGCCGTACGGGTCCGGACGCAGGTGCACCTGCCGGCCGGCGGTCGTCGTCAGCCAGCGCCACCGGTCGTCGTCGGTGGCGGTGCGCGGGATCGTGCCGAACGCCATCGTCACCCCGAGTGCGCGGCGGTCGACCGCGTCCCCGAAGACCATGCCCCGCGTGCCGGAGCGGACCCCCTCGGCGACGACGAGCAGGTCCGCGCCGATCGCGTCGCCCGACTCCGTGGTGACGGTGACCTCGTGGTCGCCGTCCTGCACGGCCGCGATCGGGTCGCCGTAGCGCACCTCGACGTCGGTGGGGAGTGCGTCGAGCAGCACCCGGGCGAAGTCGCCCCGGAGGACCTCGAGCTCGGCGGTCGCCCCGTCCGGGCCGTCGGAGGGCAACTCGGCCCGCACCCGACCGCGCTCGTCGATGAGCACCGTCCCGGTCTCGGTGGTGTTCGCCGCCCGGATCGCCTCGAGGAGACCCATCCGGTCGACGACCTCGCGGGCGACCCCCCGGACGTCGACGTTCTGGCCGCCGTCCCGGAACTGCCCTGCGCGCTCGAGGACGGTGACCCGCCATCCGCAGCGGGCCATCCAGAAGGCGGTGGAGAGACCTGCGATGCTGGCTCCCGAGATGATGACGTGCCGTGCAGTCATGGTGTCCTCCGTCGTTCGCGCTTTACAGTGAAGCTACTCGCTCAGAAAGGATTCTGCCCGTGACCGATCCGCTCTCCCTGGAGTGGGAGCCCGAGGCGCTCGCGGCCTTCGAGGCCGTGCGGGCGTGGTCCCTGGCGAACGCCGAGCTCAACCAGCACCTGGCCGCCTGGACCGGCCTGCCGACGACCGACGCCAACGCCCTCGGCAACGTCGTCTGGGCGGCCGAGGGCGGCGAGCCCCTGTCGCCCGCACAGCTCGCCCGCCGGATCGGGATGACGTCCGGCGCGACGACCGTGCTGTTGAACCGGCTCGAGGCGGCCGGCCACGTCGTCCGGACGCGGGAGAGCACAGATCGGCGCCGGGTGACCCTGCGACCGAGTCCGGAGGCCCGCGAGGCCGCCCGGGCCTTCACCGCGTTCTCCGGGCAGGAGATCGCGGCCACCCTCCGCGAGGCGGCGCCGTCGGACCTCCGCGTCGTAGCGGACTTCATGGGCCGACTGGCCGCGGCGGCGACCGCCGGCAACGCGAGACTGCAGGAGCGTGACCGAGCATGACCGAGCACCCGAACCCGCTCCCGGGCCCCGACGAGCCGACCCGGCGCGCCGCGGTGGTCGTCAACCCGGTGGCGGTCGACGTCGTCGCGCTCCGCACGGCGCTGGCCGACCAGGAGGCCCGGTCCGGCTGGGCGCCGTCGGCCTGGTTCGAGACGGCGGCGGACGACGACGGCCGCGCTGCCGCCCGGGCGGCCCGGGAGTCCGGGGCCGAGGTGGTCCTGGTCGCGGGCGGCGACGGCACGCTCCGCGTCGCGGCCGAGGAGCTGCACGGCTCGGGGGCGGCGATCGCACTGCTGCCGAGCGGGACCGGCAACCTCTACGCCCGGAACCTCCGCGTGCCGATCGGCGACGTCGTCGGTGCGGTGCGGACGGCCTTCACCGGGTCCGACCGACCGGTGGACATCGCGTTCGCCGACCTCACCGACGCGGCGGGTGCGGTCGGCCGGCACGCCTTCCTCGTGATGGCCGGCATCGGCCTCGACGCCCAGATGGCCGCGAACACGAACCCGCGGTTGAAGCGCCGGTTCGGCTGGGTCGCCTACTCCGACCCGATCCTCCGCTCGGTGTTCGGCAACCGCCAGGTCGAGTTCCGCTTCCGCCTCGACGCCGGCCCGGAGCGCTCGATGCGGGCCCACACCGTGATCGTCGGGAACTGCGGGACCCTGACCGCCGGCGTGCTGCTGCTGCCCGAGGCCCGTCCGGACGACGGCGTGCTCGACGCCGTGGCCTTCCGGCCTCGGGGCGCGGTCGGCTGGTCGAAGGTCGGCTACGGCCTCACGCTGAACCGGTTCTTCCACCGCACGGCGTTCGGCAGGCTGCTCGCGCGGTTCCTCCCGGTGTCCCGGACCCTCGGCTACACGAGTGCCCGACGGCTCGACCTGGAGCTCGACGGGCCGGAGCAGATCCAGCTCGACGGCGACCCGTTCGGCGAGGTGGTCGCCGTGACCCTCACCGTCGAACACGGCGGGCTCACGCTCCGGATGCCCTGACGGTCGAGGCGGTCCCGGCAGTCCCGGCGGATCCGGCGCTGCCGTCCCGCCTCCGTGGCAGCGCCCCGACCGCGCCGACCGCCGTCACGACGGCAGCGCCGAGGAAGGCCGCACCCGTGCCGACGGCGTCGACGGCCGCCCCGGCGACCGCGGCGCCGAGGGCCTGGCCGAGCACCAGCACGACGAACAGCAGGGACGTCCCGGCCGGTGCGCGGTCGGGGTCGAGCTCCGTGGTCCAGGCGATGAGCGCCCCGGTCGCCGCGGTGTACCCCCAGCCGAACACCACGCAGGCGCCGAGGGCGACGCCGTTGACCTGCGGGGCCAGGGCGAGCGTCGCCGTCGCGACCGCGACCGCGCCCGCGGTGACGGCCCAGGCGGACCGCGCCCGGAGCCTCCCGGTCCAGCGTGCGGTGAGGGCGACGGCCGCACCGCCGACACCGAGGGCGATCCACGCGGTGACCGACAGCGCAGCCGGTGCGCCGGCGTCGACGAGGAGCGTCCGGCCGTACGTCCACACCGCGGCGGAGCCGGCCCCGAGCAGGAGCGACACCACCACGAGCCGACGGTGTGCGGTCAGCCACGAGCGAGGCGGGCGTGCCGCGGGACGGGTCGTCCCGGGTGCCGGACGGTGCTCGGTGGACTGCTCGGCCGCGCGTCCGGCGAGGAGCACCGCCGCGGCGGCGACGACGGTGGCGACCGCGGCGACCCACCACACGGCCCGCCACTCCGGCAGCAGCAGGAGTGCGAGCAGACCCGCGACCACGAGGCCCGGCCCGGTGCCCGAGTTCACGACGCTCTGTGCGCGAGCGGTGTCCCGGCGCACCGCGTGCTGCACGAGGGTGACGAGTGCCGGCGAGGCCAGTCCGGCACCCGCGGATGCAACGACGGCGGCCACGCTGAAGACGACCGGCGAGGGACTCGTCGCCATGCCGACGGCCCCGGCGCCCGCGGAGACGCCGGCGAGCACGACGAGCAGTCGCGGGTGTGTCGGTGCCGCAACGAAGCCGACGAGTGCGCCGACGCAGTAGAGCACGGACGACCCCGCTGCGGTCCACCCGGCGACGGCGGCTCCGAAGCCGAGGGAGTGCTGCACGTCGGGCAGGACGAGCCCGTACGCCAGACGCACCAGGCCGTAGGTCGCGGCGATGAGTGCCGTCCCGCTGGCCACGGTCACCGTCGAGGCCGGAACGGAAACGATCGTTTTCATTCTGCAGAGCCTAGGGTGCTCCCATGCCCTTGCGTCCAGGAACCGAGCGACGGGTGCTCGACGCGGCCGAGGAGCTCTTCACCACGCAGGGCATCGCGGCGACCCCGGTCGACGCCGTCCTCGAGCGGTCCGGGGTGTCCGCCGCGACGCTCTACCGCGGGTGGTCCAGCAAGGAGGCCCTGGTCGCCGCAGCGCTCGGACGCCGACACGACGCCTGGCTCGCCACCTGGGACGAGGCCGTCGCGGCACAGGTGGACGACCGCGGCCGGCTCCTCGCGGTGTTCGACGCGCTCGACGCGTTCCGGTCGACGTCGCACGGGTCGCGGTGGTGTGCGTTCCTCGGCGCGGCCGCCGAGTACGCCGAGGCGCCCCCGGAGCTCGCCGAGGTGCTGCACCGCGAGTCGGCGACGTTCCGGGAGCGCTTGACGGCGTCCGCCGAGCCGCTCGTCGGTGCGCCCGCGGCATCGGCGCTCGCCGAACAGCTGCTGCTCGTGGTCTCCGGCGCGCTCGCGATGCGGCTGCGCGGACCGGGCGCGGACACGCTCGTCGCACGGTCGGTGGCCGGCGCGCTCGTCGACGCGGCGCTCGTGCCCGGTGCGTCCGGGTAGGGCACCGCGTCCCACGAGCACTCCGGCCCGGGACCCGTCATGGTCGGGTCGCAGGCGGGGTGGCGGGGGGGGGGGGGGGGGGGGGGGGGGGGGGGGGGGGGGGGGCGGGGCGGGGGGCGGCCGCCGGGGGGGGGGGGGGGGGGGG
>JASCOJ010000130.1 GCA_029959645.1 Microbacteriaceae bacterium PS02332
CCGCCCCGGGCCCACGCCCCCCCCCCGCCGGCGGCGGGGCGCCCCGGCCCCGGGGGCCCGGGGGCCGCCCGTCCGTCGTCGGGTCGGCGTCAGACCTCGGCGGCGGAGGACGCGGCGCGCAGCTGCAGGTCCTCCATGCGGCGGAGGCGCGCCGCGGGGTCGTGAGGTCCCCTACGGCCGGGCGACGACGAGCACCAGCGAGCCCGGGTACGAGGGGGTCACGCGGAGGCGGCCCCAGCGGGCGTCCCACGAACCGTCCTCGAGCGCGGTCCGGAGCGCGGCGACCGAGCGCGCGGCGGTCATCTCGTCGACCGCCCGCCACGCGGGGTCGGCGCGGCGGGCGGCCGCGTCGAGCAGCCGCTCCGGGCGGGCGTAGTAGGCCTCGGTGAACCCGTCGACGCACGTGAACGGGACCGGCACCGTCGTGGTGGTGACCTCGCCGCCGAGGGCGTCGACGACCCGGTCGAGTGCGGGCCAGCGCCGGGACTCCGCGGCGGTGACCTCGGGTGCGATCTCGGCGAGCCAGGAGTCGGCGAACCGGGCGGGGTCGCGGGTGAGGAGCACGACCGGGCCCCGGGCGACCCGCCGGGCCTCGTGGAGGCCCTGCTCGAGGTCGGGCCACCGGTCGAGGGCGAACGTCGAGAGGACGGCGTCGACGGCGTCGTCCGCGAACGGCAGCGGGTCGGGCGTGGGGTCGACGGCGGTCACCTCGCGGTCGCGGGGTCGGTACGGGACCGGGCCGCTGCCGACCTCGAGCACCGTGCGGGCGTCGCCGAGTGCCGCGCGGACCGCCCGCACGAACGACGGCTCCGGTCGGCGGTACCGGTCGGCGTCGTCCGGGGTCCTCGCGGGGGTCGTCACGGCGCCAGCCTACGGACCGTGTCGGTGTCGACGACGTGCCGCGGCGCGGTCAGACGACGTGGACCTCGACACCGGCGGCCCGGATCGCCGCGAGCGCCTCCTCGGGGGCTTCCTCGTCGGTCACGAGCACCGCCACCTCGCTGATGTCGGCCATCCGCGCCATCGTCCGGCGGCCGACCTTCGACCCGTCGCACACGACCACCACCCGACCGGCGTGCGACACCATCGTGCCGTTCGTCCGGGCCTCGGTGTCGTCGTGGGTGGTGACGCCCCCGTCGGCGCTGATCCCGTCGGTGCCGAGGAACGCGGTCGCGACGTTGAGCGCCGAGAACGCGGCCTCGGCCAGAGGGCCCACCGCCTCCAGCGACGTCGCCCGGAGCGTGCCACCGGTCAGGATCGTCTTCACCCGCGGGCTGCGCGACGCCTCGAGCGCGATCGTGACCGCGTTGGTCAGCACCGTCAGGCCCTCGCGGTCGCCGAGGACCCGGACGACCTCCCGCGTGGTCGTCCCGCCGCTCACCGCGATGGCCTGCGGCCCGGTGTCGACGAGCCGGGCGGCGAACCGCGCGATCGATCGCTTGGCGTCACTCGCCTCGGACCCGCGCATCCCGACCGGGATCTCCTTGAGGTGCTCGGACGGACCCACCCGGCCGTAGCTCCGGGTGACGAGGCCCCGGTCGGCCAACTGGGTCAGATCGCGGCGCAGGGTCGCCGGGGAGACGCCCAGGCGGTCCACGAGGTCGTCGACGCGGACCTCCCCGGCCTCCTGCAGCAGGTTCAGCACCGCCCGCATCCGGTCTCGGCGACGACGACCGAAGTCGGCGATCTCATCCGTCATGTGCTCACTCCCGACGCGCAATCGATCAGTTCTGCTGTTCAGAGTACTCACTGGCGTGGACGTACTGAGAGCCCTCGAACACAATGACCAGACGCGACGCCGCACGGTGTCGCGTCGTCGGCGCCGTCACCTCGGACGACGCCCCGTACCGGAGGGACGTCCGTGAACCCCATCGCCGAGCTGGTCGCTCGCCACCGTGCCGGATCGACGGAGGGCATCGTCTCCGTCTGCTCCGCGCACCCCCTCGTGCTCCGCGCTGCGATGCGCCAGGCACTCGAGGACGGGACCCCGGTCCTGATCGAGGCGACGTCGAACCAGGTGGACCAGTTCGGCGGCTACACGGGCATGACCCCCGTCGACTTCCGCGACACGGTCCTCGCGCTCGCCGTCGAGGAGGGGTTGCCCGCCGACCGGGTGGTGCTCGGGGGCGACCACCTCGGACCGAACACGTGGCAGGACCGTTCCGCCGAGGAGGCGATGCCGCTCGCGGCCGACCTCGTCCGCGCGTACGTCGCCGCCGGGTACACGAAGATTCACCTCGACTGCAGCATGCCGCTGCTGGGGGAGTCCACACCGCTGTCCGACGAGGTCGTCGCCGAGCGCGCCGCACTGCTGCTCCGCGCCGCCGAGGAAACGATCGCCGAGCAGGGCCTCGACCCGGAAGCCGTCGTCTACGTCATCGGCACCGAGGTCCCCACCCCGGGCGGCGCCAAGGAGACCCTGCACGACCTGACGCCGACCCCGGCTCCCGCGGCCGTCGCCACGCTCGACGTGCACCGCGCCGCGTTCGAGCGTGCCGGCCTCGCCGACGTGTGGCCGCGGGTCGTCGCACTCGTCGTGCAGCCCGCCGTGGAGTTCGACCACCTCCAGGTCGTCGACTACGTGCCCGAGGCGACCACCGCGCTCCAGGGTGTCATCCGGGAGACCCCCGGCATGGTCTACGAGGCGCACTCGACCGACTACCAGACCCCCGCTGCCCTCCGCGCGCTCGTGGAGGACCACTGGGCGGTGCTCAAGGTCGGCCCCGGGCTGACCTTCGCACTCCGCGAGGCGCTCTTCGCGCTCGACGCCCTCGAGGCCGAACTCGTGCCCGAGGGCGAGGCGACCGACCTGCGCGGCGTCGTCGAGCGACGGATGACCGCCGAACCCGCCAAGTGGGAGCGGTACTACGAGGGCAGCGAGACCGAACAGCGGATCGCCCGCCGCTACAGCTACAGCGACCGCCTGCGCTACTACTGGCCGGACGCCGAGATCAGCGCCGCGAGCGACGCCCTGCTGCAGCGCCTCGACACCGTGGGCATCCCGCTCCCGCTGCTGAGCCAGTTCCTGCCCCTGCAGTACGAGCGCGTCCGCGACGGCGTGCTCGAGGATCGCGCCGAGGCGCTGGTGGTCGACCACGTCCGTGACGTGCTCCGCACCTACGCCGCCGCGGTCGCACCGACCGCTCGCTGACACACGCAAGGAGACCACCGTGACCACCAGCACCCCGGACACCCGGACGTCCGGCACCGCGACCCACCGCGAGATCCGCCAGCAGCCCGCGAGTTGGCAGCGCACCGCGGCCGACCTCGCCGAGCGTCGCGCCGACCTGGACGCGTTCCTCCGCCCCGTCCTGGCGACCGAGGGCCTCCGCATCGTCCTCACCGGCGCCGGCACCTCCGCGTTCGTCGGCGACATCGCCGCCGAGACACTGCGTCGCCACCTGCGCCGCCGTGTCGACCCGGTCGCGACCACCGACCTGGTCGCGGACCCGACCGGCGCGCTCGGAGAGGGCGGCCCGGTCCTGCTCGTCTCGTTCGCGCGGTCCGGCAACAGCCCGGAGAGCGTCGCCGCGACCCGCGTCGTCGACGACTTCTCCTCGAGCGCCGCCCACCTCGTGATCACGTGCGACGCCGAGGGGGACCTCGCCGTCGAGCACGCGGCGAACCCGCGCTCGTTCGTCCTGACGATGCCGCCGGAGACGAACGACACCGGGTTCGCGATGACGTCGAGCTTCTCCTCGATGCTGCTCGCCGCCCTGCTGACGTTCCTGCCGCAGCAGGCGGACGCCGTCCCGGCGCTCGTCGCGGCCGTCGAGACGCTGCTCGACCAGGAGGCCCGGATCGCCTCGCTCGCGGAGGGCACCGAGCGCGTGGTGTACCTCGGCAGCGGCGCCCTGTCCGGCCTGGCGCAGGAGTCCGCCCTGAAGATGCTCGAGCTCACCGCCGGACAGGTCGTCGCGTTCCACGACTCGCCCCTCGGCTTCCGGCACGGCCCGAAGGCGCTCGTCGACCCGAGCACCCTCGTCGTCGTGTACGGCTCGGCCAACGCGTACACCGCGCACTACGACGCCGACATCCTCCGCGAGCTGCGGGAGAACGGCACGGTGCGCGTCGTCTCCGTCGGCGGGCAGGACGCCGACGAGCTGGCCTTCCCGCTGGACGCGGTCGCCGACCTCGACGACGGGTTCCGGGCGGTGGCGGCCATCGCGTTCGCCCAGCAGCTCGCGCTCGCCACGTCCGTGCGCCTCGGGTGCACGCCGGACAACCCGTTCCCGGGCGGCACCGTCAACCGGGTCGTGCAGGGCGTCACGATCCACGACCACCGCGGGGAAGCCGTCGGGCGGTGACCCTCTTCCTCGGCATGGACGGCGGGGGCACGAAGACCGCCTTCCTGCTGACCGACGGCGAGGGCACGACCCTCGCGGAGTCCCGCCAGCCGTCCTGCTACTACTTCGACGCGGGGATCCAGCTCGTCGCCGACGTGGTCCGGGCCGGGGTGACGGCCGTGACCGAGGCGTCCGGGACGACCCCGGCCGACATCACGTTCGCCCACTTCGGGCTGCCGGGGTACGGCGAGGCGAGCGGTGACACGGCGACACTCGACGCGGTCCCGGCCGGGGTCCTCGGCCATGACCGGTACACCTGCGCCAACGACATGGTCGCCGGCTGGGCAGGGTCGCTCGCCGGCGCCGACGGCATCAACATCGTCGCCGGCACCGGGTCGATCACGTACGGGGAGCGGCACGGCGTCGGCCACCGGGTCGGCGGGTGGAGTGAGGTCTTCGGCGACGAGGGCTCCGCGTACTGGATCGGTGTCCAGGGCCTCAACGTGTTCTCGCGGATGGCCGACGGACGGCTGCCCCGCGGACCGCTGTACGAGATGGTGCGCGCCCGGGTCGGGGTCACACACGACCTCGACCTGATCAGCGTGGTCGTCGACACGTGGGGTGCCGGACGGACCGAGATCGCCGACCTCGCGCGGGTCGTCATCGCGGCGGCCGAGGCCGGCGACGAGGCAGCGGACGGTGTCCTGCGCCGTGCCGCCGAGGAACTCACGACCCTGGTGACGGCCACGGCGACGGCCCTCGGGTACCCGGCGGGGGAGGCCGTCCCGGTCTCGTACTCGGGTGGGCTCTTCCGGTCCGGGCGGTTCCTCGGGACCTTCGCCGACGCCCTGCGCGACCGCGACCCGGACCTGCACCTCGTCGCGCCGCGGTTCGGCCCCTCCCTCGGCAGCGTCATCACCGCCATGAAGTCGGCGGGTGTCCCGCTGCCGCCGGCACTCGTCGGGGGCAGCGAGCCCGTCGACACCGCCGCGACGCTCCCCGTCTGAGTTCCGGCTGCCGGGACCGCAGCGAGCCCGGTCGGCCGGACCGGCGGTCCGGCCGGGTCAGTCGACCTGGTCCACCGACTCGGTGGAGCGCTCGGCGGCCCGCTGCTCGGCGAGCTCCGTCGCGGCCCAGGTGCCGAGGAGCGACAGGGACCGCTCGGACTCGGACCCGGCGTCGGCGCCGTACGTGAACATCGTCAGCCCGGGGTCGGCGACGAGGTCGAGCGCCTCGAAGGTGAGGTCGAGGTCGCCGACGATCGGGTGGTGCAGGTGCTTCCGGCCCGAGCGGCGGACGTGCACGTCGTGCTCGGCCCACCAGGTGCGGAACTCCCCGCTCTTCGCCGAGAGCTCGCTCACGAGCGTCATCAGCCCGGGTTCGCACGGGTTCGCCGCTGCCGTGGTGCGCAGGACGGCGACGGCGTCCCGCGCGGTGTGCTCCCAGTCGGGGAAGAAGTCGCGCGCCGCCGGGTCGAGGAAGGAGAAGCGGGCCGTGTTCACCGGGCGTCCGGCGCCGGCGAACACCGGTGCGTAGAGGGCGTGGCCGAGGGTGTTCGCGGCGACGATGTCGAGCCGTTCGTTCGACACCCACGCCGGCGCGCCCGTGATGGCGTCGAGGAGCCGCTGCACGGCCGGACGGACCGAGGTCGGCACCGGCCGGTGCGTGGTCTTCACCCCGGCGTTCGCCAGGTGGGCCAGGTCGGCCAGGTGCGCGCGCTCCGCCTCGTCGAGCTGGAGGGCGGTGGCGAGGCCGTCGAGCACGCCGTCGGAGACGCCCTTCAGGGTGCCGCGTTCGAGCCGCGTGTAGTAGTCGACGCTCACCCCGGCGAGCATCGCGACCTCGTGCCGGCGGAGTCCGGGCACCCGTCGGGTGCCGCCGCCGAAGGAGGGCATGCCGGCCTGCTCGGGGGTCAGCCGGGCCCGTCGGCTGGACAGGAAGTCGCGGATCTCGTTGCGGACGTCGATACCCATGCCGCAAGGCTACGTGTCCTGCGCGGTCGAGGCCGCGCTCCGGAGCGTCGGCTAGAGCGCGCGGCCGGTGTGGGCGACGAGCCAGGCCGCTGGGTCGACCGGGAGGGTGCCGTCCATCAGGACCTCGAGGTGCAGGTGCGCCCCGGTCGAGACGCCGGAGGACCCGACGCTGCCGACGAACTGCCCGGGCTCGACGCGCTGCCCGACCCGGAGCGGCGACGACCCGGGGATCAGGTGCCCGTAGAGGGTCGAGACCTCCCGGCCGTCCACGACGTGGTCGATGATGACCGTCTGGCCGTACGAGAAGTAGACCCCCGAGACCCGCACGGTGCCCGCGGCGACGGCACCGATCGGGGCACCCATGCCCGGGTTGAAGTCGAGGCCCTGGTGCAGGGACGAGCAGGCGGCGCAGGGGGCGGACCGGTACCCGAAGCCCGAGCTCATCCGGACGGGGCCCGGGAACGGGGAGCGGACGTCGCCGCCGAACGTGATCGTCGTCCCGGCCGTCGCCGTGGCCGCGGCCGGGTCCGTGGCGGCGACGCCACCGCCGACCGTGAAGCCGTCGCGCGCGGTGCTCGGCATCGCGACCTGGGTGACGGCGAAGTCCTGGGTGGTCACCGCGGGGGCGAGCGTCGCGACCGCGGAGGACGTGCCGGTGGCGGCGTGTGCGGGCATCGCCGAGGCGCCGAACATCGCGAGGGCGGCGACGGCGCTGGTCAGGGTGAGGCGGCTGGCGCGCACGCCACGGCGGGGTGGGCGGAGGCCGGTTCGTCGCGTCCCGCGGTCCGGCGTCGTCGGTGCGGGAGCCACCGCCACCGCGCGACGTGGGACCCGACGGATGCGGGTGTCGGCGTGTGGTGTGGGCACCGGTGCGGCCGACTCCGTCCGGGCGGCCCGCTCCGCCGCCAGGGCAGCGCGGCGCGTCAGGTGCACGACGGGCGTGCTGCTGGGGGAGTCTGCGTCGGGGGGAGTCATGGCCGCAGACCATTCTGCACGAACCTGCGTGGATGTACAGCCCCGTCCTCCGGTCGCAGGACGGGCCGGACCAGGGCCGGCGGAGGTGATCCGGGCCTCCCGGCCGGGGATCAGTAGGGTCGAGGAGAGCGACGGAAGAGGTCCCCTCATGGCCCGATCGCCGCGGGAGCGGCACGAACCCATCGACCTGCGGTCGGCGGAGGTCGTGCTCGCCGGTGCCCAGGACCTGTTGCCCGTCCTGCGGGCCGCCTCGGTCCGCGCCGGGGTGGACGCAGCGCGGATGCGCGTCGTCGGCGTCGACGGGGCATCGCAGGTGCGGGAGTCCGCCGATGCCGACCTCGCCGTGATCGCGATCCGGCGGCGCGGCGACGACCCGGCCTTCCACCGGGCGCAGGAGGCCGCCGAACTCCTCGAACCGCTGCTCCGGCCGGGCGCCGTGCGCATCGTCATCACCGTCTCGCGGGCCACCCGGCTCGTGCCGAAGCTGGAGCGCGCCCTCACCGCCGAGGTCCTGCACCAGCTCGGTGCGGCCACCGCGTGGTCCGGGGTCCGCCGACCGTTCCGGAGCCTGCGCACGCGACTCGGGACAGCGGGGTTGCGCACCGCCGGGCTCCGGGTGTTCCGCCTGACCGTCTGACGAGCGCTGCCGCGGCTGCGCATCGTCCCTGCACAGCAGGGCAGGCACTGGCGTTCGTCCACCGGACCGGTATCTTGATGTCGAGACATCTCACGCCGCGAGTAGCGTGGGGGGCACGGTCCGCGCGAACAAGGGAGTACCCGCCAGCATGGCCAAGATCATCTACACGCTCACCGACGAGGCCCCGTTCCTCGCCACCCACTCCTTCCTGCCCGTCATCGCGTCCTTCGCGAAGACCGCGGGTGTCGAGGTCGAGACGCGGGACATCTCGCTGTCCGGCCGGATCATCGCCCAGTTCCCCGAGCGGCTCACCGACGAGCAGCGCGTGGACGACGCCCTGGCCGAGCTCGGCGAGCTCGCGAGGACGCCCGAGGCGAACATCATCAAGCTGCCGAACATCTCGGCGTCGATCCCGCAGCTCAAGGCCGCGGTCGCTGAGCTGCAGTCGCAGGGGTACGACCTGCCGGACTACCCCGACGAGCCGACGACCGACGAGGAGCGCGACGTCCGCGCCCGGTACGACCGCGTCAAGGGCAGCGCCGTCAACCCGGTGCTGCGCGAGGGCAACTCCGACCGCCGTGCGCCGCTGTCGGTGAAGAACTACGCCCGCAAGCACCCGCACCGCATGGGCGCCTGGTCGGCCGACTCGAAGACGAACGTCTCGACCATGGGCGTCGACGACTTCCGGTCCAACGAGAAGACCTGGGTCGCCCCCGCGGACGACACCCTCACGATCACGTTCGTGGCCGCGGACGGCGCGGAGCAGGTGCTCAAGCAGTCGATCCCGGTCCTCGCGGGCGAGGTCGTCGACGGCACCGTGCTGCACGTCGCGGCGCTCGAGCGGTTCCTGCGCGAGCAGATCCAGCGCGCCGACGACGAGGGCGTGCTGTTCTCCGTGCACCTCAAGGCCACCATGATGAAGGTGTCCGACCCGATCATCTTCGGGCACGTCATCCGCGCCTACTTCCCCGACGTCTTCGCGCAGTACGGCGCGGACCTCACGGCGGCCGGGCTCACCCCGAACGACGGCCTCGGCTCGGTGCTCGCCGGGCTCGACGCCCTGCCGAACGGCGCCGAGATCCGGAAGGCCTTCGAGGACCGGATCGCCGACGGCCCCGACATGGCGATGGTCGACTCCGACAAGGGCATCACGAACCTGCACGTCCCGAGCGACGTCATCGTCGACGCCTCGATGCCGGCGATGATCCGCACGTCCGGGCACATGTGGGGCCCGGACGGCGAGGAGCACGACACCCTCGCGGTCATCCCCGACTCGAGCTACGCCGGCATCTACCAGGCCGTCCTCGACGACTGCCGCGCGAACGGCGCGTTCGACCCGGCGACGATGGGCTCCGTGCCGAACGTCGGACTCATGGCACAGAAGGCCGAGGAGTACGGCTCGCACGACAAGACCTTCGAGCTCCCCGGCGCCGGCGTCGTCCGCGTGACGAACGCCGCCGGCGAGACGGTCCTCGAGCACGACGTCGAGCCGGGTGACATCTGGCGCGCCTGCCAGACGAAGGACGTCGCCATCCGCGACTGGGTGAAGCTCGCCGTCACCCGCGCCCGTGCGACCGGTTCGCCCGCGGTGTTCTGGCTCGACGAGTCCCGCTCGCACGACGCCGCACTCATCGAGCTCGTGCACCGGTACCTCGGCGAGCACGACACCGACGGCCTGCAGATCGAGGTGCGCTCGCCGGAGGACGCCATGCGCTTCTCGCTCGAGCGCATCCGCCGCGGCGAGGACACCATCTCCGTCACGGGCAACGTCCTCCGCGACTACCTGACCGACCTGTTCCCGATCATGGAGCTCGGCACCTCGGCGAAGATGCTCTCCGTCGTCCCGCTCCTGGGCGGCGGCGGCCTGTTCGAGACCGGTGCGGGCGGCTCCGCGCCGAAGCACGTCCAGCAGCTCGTGCAGCAGGACTACCTCCGCTGGGACAGCCTCGGCGAGTTCCTGGCGCTCGCGGTGTCGCTCGAGCACCTGGCCGGCGTGACGGGGAACCAGCGTGCGCAGGTCCTCGCCGACACCCTCGACCGGGCCACCGGGACGTTCCTCGACGAGGACAAGTCCCCGGGGCGCAAGCTCGGCTCCATCGACAACCGCGGCAGCCACTTCTACCTGGCGAAGTACTGGGCCGAGGAGCTCGCCGCGCAGACCGTCGACACCGAGCTCGCGGCGGCCTTCCAGGGCCTCGCGACCCTGCTCGGCGAGCAGGAGCACGCGATCGTCGAGGAGCTCGTCGCGGTGCAGGGGAAGCCGGCCGACATCGGCGGCTACTACCGGCCGGACGACGCCAAGACGAGCGCCGTCATGCGCCCGTCGGCGACGCTGAACGCGGCGCTCGCGAGCCTGTAGGCGCGCGACCCTCCGCAGGACGGGAGGCCCGGTGCCGGCTGGCACCGGGCC
>JASCOJ010000131.1 GCA_029959645.1 Microbacteriaceae bacterium PS02332
CCCCCCCCGCGGGGGGTGCGCCGCCGGGCCCCGGGCCGGGCGGGGCGGCCGGGGGCCCCGCCCCCCGGGGCCGCCCGTCCTTCGGGTGTGTCGTCAGCCGCGGATCGCCTCCCGCAGCTTGACCCGGCCGCCGGTGCGGAGCAGGGCGTTCTCGTACACCCGGGCGCCGACGAGGACGACGACCGCCGCCGAGACGAGCACGATGAGCAGCGACACGATCGGCTCCCACCACGCCGCGGTGCCGAGGAAGACCCGGACCGGCATCCCGATCGGGGCGCTGAACGGCACGTACGACATGATCCCCACGACCGTCGGGTCGTCCGCGGCGAACACGATGAGGAAGTACGGGATCATCAGCAGCATCATCACCGGGGTCGTCACGCTGCCGACGTCCTCCTGCCGGGACACCAGCGACGCCGACGCCGCGAACAGCGCCGCGATGAGCACGAACCCGATCGCGAAGAACGCGACGAACCACAGGGCGCTCGGCCCCAGCAGCGTGAACAGGTTGTCCTGACCCGTCACCGCGAGGGTGACCGCGGCGGCGATCGCGATGGCGACGATCTGCCCGAGGGCCATGACGCTGTTGCCGAGCACCTTCCCGGCGAGCAGGGCCCGGGCCGGGATCGCCGCCATGAGGATCTCCACCACGCGGGTCGACTTCTCCTCGACGACGCTCTGCGCGATCGACTGGCCGAACGTCACCGCGCTCGCGAAGAACACCACGCCGAACGCGAGCCCGACGATCGTGATCAGCCCCGGGGGCAGCGCGTCCGGGTCGAGCAGGTCCACCTGGGGTGACACGCTCAACGCCGTCACGACGTCGGTGGGTGCGCTGTCGAGCCCGACCACGCGGAAGCCGAGGGCGCCGCCGTCGGGGACGATCCCGGCGTCGACCCGGCCGTCCCGCACGAGTCGCTCGGCGGCGTCGCGGTCCGGCACCGCGGTGACGTCGAGGCCCTTCGTCGAGGGCAGGGACACCCCCTGGACCACGGCGACCGGGGTGGTGTCGCCCGCCGCGGCCTTGCCCGCGATGCCGCCGACGACGATGCCGACCACGACCATGACGAGCAGGATCACCGCCGAGACGACGAAGGCCTTGCTCCGCAGCCGCGCCTGGATCTCCCGCGCGGTGACGAGCCGCACGACGTCCACCGTGCTGTTCCGCGGGGCGCTCATCGGATGACCTCCTGGAAGACCTCGCTGAGCCGGGGGACCCTGCGCCCGAACGAGGCGACCGTGCCGCGGGCGACCGCACGCTGCAGGACGCCCTGCGCGACCGGCTCGTCCGCCTCGAACAGGGCGTACCCGCCGTCGAACGCACGGACGGTGACACCGGGCTCGTCGCGGAGCCACGCCACGTCGTCGGCGACGAGGATCTCCCACGCCGCCGGGCCGGCCTGCCGCCGCAGCTCGTCCTGGGGGCCGGCGGCACGGATGCGGCCGTCGGCGATGACCACGACGTCGTCGCAGAGCCGCTCCACCACGTCGAGCTGGTGGCTCGAGAACAGCACGGGGACCCCGTCGGCCGCGGTCTCCCGCAGCACGCCGAGCACGGTGTCGACCGCCATCGGGTCGAGCCCGGAGAACGGTTCGTCGAGCACGAGGACCTCGGGGCGGTGCGCCAGCGCCGCGGCGACCTGGACGCGCTGCTGGTTGCCGAGCGACAGCTTCTCGACCGCGTCGCCCGCGTGCGCCCCGAGCTCGAGGCGGTCGAGCAGTTCTGCGGTGCGGTCGGCAGCCGTACGGCGGTCGACCCCGTGCAGCCGGGCGAGGTACGTCACCTGCTCGGCGACCGGCATCTTCGGGTAGAGCCCGCGCTCCTCGGGCATGTAGCCGAACCGGCGACGGTCGGCCGGGCCGATCGGGACGCCGTCGATCGCGACCGTGCCGGTGTCGGCCTCGAGCACGCCGAGCAGGATCCGCATGGTCGTGGTCTTGCCGGCGCCGTTCCCGCCGACGAAGCCGGTCAGCCGACCGCGGCCGACCGTGAACCCGACGTCGTCGAGTACGCGGCGCTCGCCGAAGTGCTTGGTGACGCCCTCGATGCTGAGCATGGTGCTTCCCCTCCGCAGCGGCCGTCGCTGCACCCTCGACGCTAGGGAGCAGCGGGCGTGCCGCGCATCCGGCCAGCGACGGGGATCGGGGTCGCGGTCGTCTCCGTCGCGCGGGGGAGCCAGGGCGGGGGCGGCGCCGGCGTCAGTCCCCGGAGCGGACGACCCCGTGCTCGTACGCCCACACGACCGCCTGGATGCGGTCCCGCACACCGAGCTTCTGCAGCACGTTCGACACGTGGGTCTTCACCGTGGCCTCGCCGACGAAGAGGTGCGCCGCGATCTCGGCGTTGCTGAGCCCCCGGCCGAGCAGGCGGAGCACCTCGGCCTCACGCTCGGTCAGTCCGGGGACGCGCCCGTCGGTGGCGGTGGCTGCGACGGACGGCGCAGGGACCGGTGCCGTCGTCCGCGGCTCCGTCGCACGGCTGATCACCCGGCGCGTGACGTCGGGCGCGAGCAGGGCGTCCCCGCGGGCCACGGTCCGGACCGCCTCGATGAGCTTCTCCGGCGAGGCGTTCTTCAGCAGGAAGCCGCTCGCGCCGGCGGCCAGCGCGGCGAACAGGGCGTCGTCGGTGTCGAACGTCGTGAGCACGAGCACGGCGGGCGGGTCGTCGAGCGCGGTGATGCGCCGCGCGGCCTCGAGCCCGTCGACCCCCGGCATCTGCACGTCGAGGCACACGACGTCCGGCCGGTGTGCGACGACCGCGTCCACCGCCTGGGCGCCGTCCGCCGCCTCGGCCACCACCCGCAGGCCCGGCTCGGACTCCAGGATCACCCGGAACCCGGCGCGCACGAGCACCTGGTCGTCCGCCAGCACGATCCGCACCTCGGCGCGGTCCTCGGTCACTCCGTCGGCAGCCACGCGCGCACCAGGTACCCTCCCCGGGCCCGCGGCCCGACCTCGATCCGGCCGCCCACCGCGGCCACCCGCTCCCGCATCCCGACCTGCCCGAGTCCGCTGCCGGCCGTCGACCGGGAGGCGCGGGCACCGGCCCCCGTGTCCGTCACCTCGACCTCCACCGCGTCCGCCAGGTACCGCAGCCGCAGGTCGGCTCGCGCGTCGGGGCCGGCGTGCTTGAGGACGTTCGTCACCGCCTCCTGGGCGATCCGGAACGCGACCGCCGCCACCGTCGGCGGCACGGGACGCTCGGCACCGACGACGCTGTAGCCGGTCGGCCGACCCGCGGCGGTCGCCGCCGCGGCGAGCGTCGCCAGGCGTCCCAGGTGTTCGGTGCTCGGCGCCTCGGACGGTGCCGGCTCGGCGTGCTCGGTGCCGGGCTCCCGGAGCGTGCCGAGCATGCGCCGGAGTTCCTCGACGGCGGTGCGGGCGTTGTCCTCCACCACGGCCAGGGACGCAGCTGCCTGCTCGGGGTCGCGGTCGAGGACGCGTCGTGCGGCTCCGGCCTGCACCCCCATCAGCGAGACGTGGTGCGCCACCACGTCGTGCAGCTCACGGGCGATCCGGACGCGCTCGAGCGTGACCGCCTGCGCCGCGGACCGCTCCCGTTCGGTGGCGAGTTCGGCGGTCCGGTCGGCGAGGTCGTGCGCGGCGACCGCTGCTGCCCAGGCCCGGTTGCCGGACCACCAGGCGGCGCCGAAGTACACGAGGTTGATGATGAGCGTCATCAGCGAGTTGGCGATGTACGGCGGGACGAGCGCACCGTCGCCGTCCGGCAGCGCACTCGGCACCGACCAGCGGAACACGATCGCCAGGAACACCCACGCGAACATCCCGACGATGACGACCCAGCGCACGGCCTCGGCGCGGACCCGGTCGGAGCACCACGCGCCGACCGTGTAGAGCCCGATGAACAGCGTGAAGTTGATGAACACGCCCTCGGGCACCCGGAGCAGCTGCGTCGCCGCGAAGGCCAGTGCGACGAGCACCGCGACGGTCATCGGGAAGCGCCGGCGGAGGGCGATCGGCCCGGCGTTCGCGACGACCAGGAGTGCGCTGACCCACCAGGGTGCCGGGTCGTCGGAGAGGCCCACCGAGCTGGTCAGCACCATCGACACCGCGAGGGCACCCGCCAGGACGAGCGCGAGGACCGCGTCGCGCCGGTGCTCGACCGGCCCGACCGGCAGCCGCGACCACGCGCCGTGCGCCGCCCTCCCGCCGGCGGCCACCCCCGTGTCCGTCATGGGCACCACCGTAGCGGCTCGGTCGCCGCGGGCGAGGGTGACGGCGCGTCACCGCGACCTGCCGGAACACCGTCGGCCGACGCGCCGTCGCGTGGCACTTTGCCTGTCGGGCCGCCGCCGCTCACCCGCGGCGAGGGGCGGGCACCGGTCGACCCAGGTAGTCACGATCGGGGACCACGAGTCGTGCGGCAGGGACCGCTCCCCACAACCCGAACACCTGCGAATGTCGCCCTACCCATCCAGCGACCTCAGGATCGACGGCCTCGAACAGCCGCTCGAACTCCCGCAACCGGTTCGTGAGGCCGGTCGTGGAGCTGAAGACCGGCTCCCAGTGCGCCAAGCGGTTGCGGAACCGGGTGAGTTTCTCCATCGAGTCGTGGAGCTGTCCTCGGGTCACCCCGGGGACGGCTCTGCTCAGGGTCGTCCAAGTGGTCGCCGTCCTCGGGGGGATCGTGAGCGCGGTCCAGAAGCCGAAGGTGAGGTTGGCGACGACGTGGCCGGGCGTTCGGACACGCACGTGTTCCCCCGCGGTGCGGAGGGCGCTGCGGGTCCTGTGGTTCGCCCGTCGTTGGAGTTGTCGTGTCTTCGCGATCCCGACCTCCGTCGACCAGAGTGGGTGGTCGGGGTCTGTCCAGCCAGGGTGGTGCTCGTCGAGCACTGCCGCGTACCGGTTGCGGATGAGGACCTCGAAGTGGCCCACGTCCCGCAAGCACGCGGTGGTCATCGCGGCGTTCCAGTCGTAGAGCGCGAGTGCGGCGTCCATGTCCGCGTCCGCAGCGTCGAGGTAGACGCCGAAGCGGTGCGGTGACAGCCACCGCTCCACGTGTTCGAGCGGCAGGGGACGATCATCCATCGCAGCACGATGGCAGGTCTGGCACGATCGGCGCCGGGTGTGGGAGGATATGTGGATTCCGGTGGTCTCGGTCCTCTGGCTCTGCTAGGCACCATCCGGATTGAGTACACGACGGGAGGCGCTCAGTTGTGGGCGCGCGCGTACTGGTCCGGCACGAACGACGCGTCCTGGCGCAGTGCCGCCGCGGCGCGGACCGGGAAGTTCGGGTCGCGCAGCGCCCCTCGCCCGATGAGCACCACGTCCGCCTGACCGAGCGCGACGATCTGCTCCGCCTGGAACGGGTCGTCGATCATTCCCACTGCGGCGACCGGCACGTCGGCGGCCTGACGGATGGCGGTCGCGAAGGGGAGCTGGTAGCCGGGGCCGACCGGGATCGGGGCGTCCGCGACGTTGCCGCCGGTGCTCACCGAGACGAGGTCGACGCCGTGCTCGCGGAGCCACACGGACAGCTGCTCGCTCTGCGGCAGGTCCCAGCCACCCTCGACCCAGTCGGTCGCGGACAGGCGCACCACGAGCGGGACGTCCTCGCCGATCTCGGCGCGGACCGCGTCGACGGTCTCGAGCAGGGCCCGGGCGCGGTCCTCGAGCGACCCGCCGTACTGGTCGGTCCGCTGGTTCGACAGCGGCGACAGGAACTCGTGCAGCAGGTAGCCGTGCGCACCGTGCAGCTCGATGATGTCGAAGCCGGCGTCGACGGCACGGCGGGCCGCCTCGGCGAAGGCGCGGACGACGTCGGCGATGCCCTCGACGGTGAGCTCGGTCGGCACGGCCATCCCGGGGAACGCGACCGGCGACGGGGCGACGGTCTGCCAGCCGCCCTGCTCAGCGGTCAGGGTGCCGTCGACACGATCGGGTCCCCAGCCGCGGCTCGTCGACGCCTTGCGGCCGGCGTGCGCGAGCTGGATGCCGGCGGCGGCGCCCTGGCTGTGCAGGAAATCGGTGATGCGGCGGAACGCGTCGCGCTGCTCGTCGTTCCAGAGGCCGAGGTCGTGCGGGGTGATGCGGCCCTCGGGGACGACGCCCGTGGCCTCGACGACCACTGCGCCGGCGCCGCCGCGGGCGAGGCCGCCGAGGTGCACGAGGTGCCAGTCGGTGGGGACGCCGTCCCGCGCCTCGACCGAGTACTGGCACATCGGCGGGATCCAGATGCGGTTCCGGACCTCGAGGCCGCGGAGGGTGATGGAGTCGAAGAGTGCGTGGGTCACGCGGGTCCTTCCGTCGCTCGTGCAGGGACCGGCCGGCGGACGCGGTGCCGCCGGGAGGCCCGTCCACAGTACGACTGTCGTCGTACCGTGTGCTCAGGACGGGCGGACGGCGTCAGCAGAGCTCGACCTCCGGCACCTTCGTCTCGGCCACCCAGACCTGGGCGACGCGGGCCCCGGTGTCGTCCAGGCCGAAGCTGATGTACCGCCCGTTGCGTGCGATGGTCCAGTACGAGGAGGGCCCCGCCGTCGAGCCGTCCATCGCGTGGCTGCCCGAGAGCGTGAGGTCCGGGTAGGTCTGGCGGAGCTCGGCCAGGGTGCTGCCGATGCCCGTCCCCTCCGGGGTCCTCGGGTTCTGGTCGAGGTCGGCGGCGGTGACGGAGCCGGTCTCGGCCGGGCGCTGCAGCAGCACCGCCACGACCGCTCCGCCCCGGTTGAGCACCGTGAGCTCGCTCAGACCGGCGCGCTGCAGGGACGTGATGTCCTGTGGTCGACACGGGTCACCGATCGGTTCCTGGTCGTACAGGCCCTGGACGTCGCCGAGTGCGGCTGACAGCGGGCGGCCGAAGGTGATCGGGCCGACCGCGGCACCCGTGATCTGCCACGTCCCGGGGCCGTCCGCTCCCGAGGCGCTGGCGCGCAGGCCGTCGATGGTCGCCTGGAGCAGCCCGGACGTCGGCATGTTCGACTGGCTGATGTCGATCCAGCGCCCGTCCTGTGCCCAGAAGGTCTCCGTGGTGTCCACCGGGTAGAGGCCACCGGGGATGACGCGGGTACAGACCTCTCTGAGGTCCTCGGTCCGGCAGGTCCCGCTCTCCGCGCGGAGCAGGTCCCGGCGATGGCTGATCTGGTCGTCCGATGCCGATCCGATCGCGACCCGGATGCCCGTCGCGTCCGCGCCCGGAGGACCCCACTGGCAGTCGAGCCACGTGGACGCGGTCCAGGTGTCGTTCAGGTACCGCACCGGCGCGGGTGCCGGCGTCGTCGTCCCGTCCGGGTGCTCCGGCCTCTGGGTCACCGGCGTCGTGGAGAAGAACCGGTCCCGGTCCGCGGCCGTGTACAGCGCGCGACAGTCGGTCGGGTACCGCACGGCGGCGGTGGCGGACGGTGCGGACGAGCGCGGCGCGGGTGTCTCGACGACCGGAGCCGACGACGACGTGACGGTGGGGGTCGGCGTGCGCGGTGCCGCCGACGCCGACGGGGCCGCCGTCTGGTGCTGCGGGACGACGGCGAGTGCGACCGCACCGCTGGCGGTGCCGAGGGCGAGCAGGGCGACCGCGGCGACGATGATGCCGGGGCGGTGGCGGCGACGGGACGGGCGTCGCTCGTCCGCGTGCTCCAGGACGTTGCGCTTCATCGCGACCAGCATCTGCTGCAGGTCGTCTCCGGTGGGGGGTTCAGTGTTCATCGTGCGTCACCGCCTTCTTCAGTCGTGCTCGGGAGCGGGAGACCCGCTGTGTGACGGCCCCGACGCTCAGGTCGAGCATCGCTGCCGCCTCGGCGTACGAGTGCCCCTCGATCAGGCACAGTTCGCAGATCCGACGGTCGAGCGGCGCCAACCGGCTGATCTCGTCCGTCACGAACCGGAGGCGCTCCCGGGCGTCGTCCGCGTCTGCCGGGCTCGCGAGGTCCTCGGGGAGCTCGTCGCCGCTGTGCTTGGCGTTGCGGCGGCCCTGGTTCTTCGCGTGGTTGCGGCACACCACGAGCAGCCACGGCAGCAGTGCGGTCGTCGCGAGGTCGAGACCCTCGGCCTTCTGCCACAGCGTCAGGAACGTGTCCTGCACGAGTTCCTCGACGTCCTGCCTGCTGCCGGCCAGCGCCCACGCGTACCGGGTCAGCGTCGGCGCGAACCGGTCGAACGCATCCGCCAGCGCGGTGCGGTCCGCCGCCGCCAACCGCCGCGTGAGCACGACGTCGGCGCTCGGGTCGTTGTCTGTCTGCACGATGCTCCCTCCACCTCGGCAATGTCGGCGGCGAGCCGATCCTGACATCCGATCGGCTTCTGTCCACAGGAGGCGCCGTCCTGTGCGCGGGGTCGGTGCGACGGCACTACGCTCGGATGCGGCCCGCGACGCGATGCTGCGCCAGGTCTGCGGGCCGACCGACTCTGGCGTCCAGGAGGACCGAAGTGACCGAATCCGCACCCGTCGACCCCACGACGACCGCAGGGTGGAAGCAGCTCGCCGGCATCGCCGACGGCTTCTCCCCGGACCTCCGAGGGTGGTTCGACGCCGACCCCGGTCGCGCCGAGCAGTACACCTTCCAGGCGGCCGACCTGACCGTCGACCTCTCCAAGGGCCTCGTCACCGCGGAGGTCCTCCAGGCGCTCCTGCAGGTCGCCGAGGAGACCGGGGTCGCCGAGCGCTACCAGGCGATGATCTCCGGCGAGCACATCAACGCCACCGAGGACCGCGCGGTCCTGCACACCGCGCTCCGCCGCCCGAAGGCGACCGAGGGCCTCGTGCCGGCCGCGCCCCTCACGGTCGACGGCCAGGACGTCGACGCCGACGTGCACGCCACGCTCGACAAGGTCTACGCGTTCGCGGAGCAGGTCCGCAGCGGGTCGTGGACCGGTGTCACCGGCAAGCGCATCGAGACCGTCGTCAACATCGGCATCGGCGGCTCGGACCTCGGTCCGGTCATGGTCTACGAAGCCCTCAAGCCGTACGTGCAGCAGGGCCTCGAGGTCCGCTTCGTCTCGAACATCGACCCCGCCGACATCCACGAGAAGACCGCCGGCCTCGACCCCGAGACCACGCTGTTCATCGTCGCGTCGAAGACCTTCGGCACGCTCGAGACCCTGACGAACGCCCGTCTCGCCCGCCAGTGGCTCTGGGCCGGCCTCGGTCTCACCGACGCGAGCGACGACGAGAAGTCCGGCGCCGTGGCGAAGCACTTCGTCGCCGTCTCGACCGCGCTC
Organism: Microbacteriaceae bacterium PS02332; assembly: GCA_029959645.1. Taxonomy (GTDB): domain Bacteria; phylum Actinomycetota; class Actinomycetes; order Actinomycetales; family Microbacteriaceae; genus Curtobacterium. Next base: position 9,172 of record JASCOJ010000131.1, read on the forward strand.
GACAAGGTCGCCGCGTTCGGCATCGACCCGGAGAACGCCTTCGGCTTCTGGGACTGGGTGGGCGGCCGCTACTCGGTCGACTCCGCGATCGGCACGAGCGTCGTCATCGCGATCGGTCAGGAGAACTGGGAGCAGTTCCTCGCCGGCTTCCACGCCATCGACGAGCACATGCGCACCGCGCCGCTCGCGCAGAACGTCCCGGTCCTCATGGGTCTGCTCAACGTCTGGTACACGAACTTCCTCGGGGCCCAGAGCCACGCGGTCCTGCCGTACACGCAGTACCTGCACCGCTTCCCTGCGTACCTGCAGCAGCTCACGATGGAGTCGAACGGCAAGCGCGTCCGCTGGGACGGCTCGGACGTCGTGACCGACACCGGTGAGGTCTTCTGGGGCGAGCCGGGCACGAACGGTCAGCACGCCTTCTACCAGCTCATCCACCAGGGCACACGGCTCATCCCGGCCGACTTCATCACGGTCGCGAACCCGCCGCACGCGCTGCAGGACCAGTCCGGCGACGGCAAGGCCGTGCAGCCGGGCCAGGACGTGCACGCCCTGTTCCTCGCGAACTTCTTCGCCCAGTCGAAGGCGCTCGCGTTCGGCAAGACCGCTGACGAGGTCCGCGCCGAGGGCACGACCGACGACGCCATCGTCGCCGCGCGCACCTTCACCGGCAACAAGCCGTCGACGTCGATCATCGCGCCGGCGCTCACCCCGAGCGTCCTCGGCCAGCTGATCGCCCTCTACGAGCACATCGTGTTCACCGAGGGCACCATCTGGGGCATCGACTCGTTCGACCAGTGGGGCGTGGAGCTCGGCAAGCAGCTGGCGCTGCAGATCGCCCCGGCGGTCGACGGCGACCAGGCAGCCCTCGACGGGCAGGACTCGTCGACGAAGGCGCTCATCGCCAAGTACCTCGAGCTGCGCCACTGACCCAGCCGGGCGCGCCCAGCCGGGCGCACGCGGACGGGAGGCCCCGCACCGGACCGGTGCGGGGC
>JASCOJ010000132.1 GCA_029959645.1 Microbacteriaceae bacterium PS02332
GGCGGCGCCGCGGGGCCCGCCCCCACCCCGCCCCCCGGCCGGGGCCCCCCGCCGCGCCCGTCTGCCGTCCGACGCGGGTCCGCCACCGGGTCAGGTCCGTGCTGCCCACGGTGCGGTCGGCACGCTCCCGCTCGACGCCGCCGATCACGGGGGTCCTGCTGGTCGTCGAGCGCTCCTGGTCCATCGGACCAGCCTGCCCACCCCCGCCTGCGGAACTCCCGGCCGGACCGGCCGGACGGGAGCGCGACTCCGCTACTTCGCCTCGGAGTACGCGTCGACGACCGCGACCGACAGCGGGAAGGTCACCGGGAAGCCCCCGAACAGGATGCGCCCGGCGTCGACCGCGGCGGCCCGGAACTGCTCCGCCACCCAGTCGGCGTCGGCGGCGGGTGCGTGCACCACGAGTTCGTCGTGCACGAAGAACACCGGGTGCGGCCCGGACGTCACCGGACCCGGGGTCCGCGCGGCCAGTCGGGTGCGGAGTCCGCCCATCCAGGACAGCGCCCACTCGGCCGCGGTGCCCTGGACGACGAAGTTGCGGGTGAAGCGCCCCCAGCTCCGCGCCCGGGACTCGACGGCCCGCTGCATGGCCGGGGTGCCCTCGACCGAGTACGCCCGGTTCCGGGCCTCGAACCACGCGGCCTCCGGCACGGGCGACGTCCGACCGAGCCGCGTGGTCACGGGCTCGCCGCGTTCGCCGGCCCGCGCGGCCCGCTCCACGAGGTCGAGCGCCCGCGGGAACGCCCGCGCGAGCCGCGGCACGAACCGCCCGCCCTCGCCCTGGGTGGCGCCGTACATCGCCCCGAGCATCGCCATCTTCGCCTGCTGCCGGGTCTGCACCGCGCCGGACGCGACGACCCCGTCGTAGAGGTCCTGGCCGTCCCCCGCGGCGGCCATCGCGGTGTCGCCGGCCATCGCGGCGAGCACCCGCGGTTCGAGCTGGGCGGCGTCCGCCACGACGAGCTTCCACCCGGGATCGGCGACGACCGCCGAGCGCACCTGCTTCGGCAGCTGCAGGGCACCGCCGCCGTTCGCCGCCCACCGGCCGGTGACGACGCCGCCGACGACGTACTCCGGGTGGAACCGCCCGTCGTGCACCCACTCGTCGAGCCAGGTCCAGCCGTTCGCGGTCAGGAGGCGGTACAGCCGCTTGTACTCGAGCAGCGGCGCGATCGCGGGGTGCTCCAGGCGCTCGAGTTCCCACTTCCGGGTGCTGTCGACGACGAGCCCGGCCCGGCGCAGGGAACGCAGGACGTCGGCGGGCGAGTCCGGGTTGAGCGCGGGGTCGTCGAGCACGGTGCGGAGGTCCGCGGCGAGCTCCTCGAGTCGCTGCGGGCGCACCCCGTACGGCACGCGTGGCCCGAGGGCGTCGGCGAGCAGGCGTTCGTGCACGTCCACCCGCCATGGGAGTCCCGCGTGCTTCACCTCGGCGGCGACGAGCGCGCCGGCCGACTCCGCGGCGAGCAGCAGGCGCAGGGCTCCGGGGTCCGCGGCGCCGGCGACCGCGGCGAGCTGCGCACGGAGTTCCGCCACCGGGTCGAGGCCGTCGGCGACGGGCTCCTGCGCCAGCAGTGCATCGTCGAAGAGCGAGGCCTGCGTGGCGGGGGCGGGCCGGGCCTCCAGGACGACCACGGGAGCGGTGTCCCACGCGCTCTCCGGCGCCGTCGCGAGTGCGGAGGTGCGCGTGGCGAGCGCGGTCCGGAGCAGCCGGTGCCCGAGCCGCAGGTCGACGCACCGTGCGACCCGGCCGTCGGCGGCGAGGACCGCCGGGTACCAGCGGGTGGTGTCGGCCCAGACCCAGCGGACGCCCGGCCGCTCGGTCGCGGCGACGAAGGCCGGGAGGCCCGGCTCGGCCACCAGGGTCGGCTCGCCGTCCGGCTCCCCCGCGTCGGTCAGCGGCGTCGCGAGGACACTCCCGTCGACGCGGTCGAGGACGATGTGCACGGGACGATTCTGCCGTGTGCCACCGTCCTCGACCGCGTCGACCGGCCGCTCCTACTTCAGGCCGGAGGACGCGAGGCCGTCGATCACGCGACGCTGCAGCACGATGAACATGATGAGCACCGGGGCCATGGCCATGAGGCTCGCGGCCATGAGCACCGGGTAGTTGATCGTCCGGTCGCTGGACAGCGTCGCGAGCCCGGCGGCGAGGGGCATGTCCTCGGCGCGGGTGGAGACGACGAGCGGCCAGAGCAGCTCGTTCCACGACCACAGCACGGTCGTGATCGCGAGCACGCTGATCGACGGGCGGGCGAGCGGCAGCATGATCCGCCAGAAGGTCTGGAACGGGTTCGCGCCGTCCATGCGCGCGGCCTCCTCGAGCTCGGCCGGCATGTTGAGGAACGCCGTGCGCATGAGGAACGTGCCGAACGCGCTGAACAGGCCGGGTGCGACGATCCCGGCGAGGGTGTCGAGCCAGCCGAGGCCCTGCACGATCTGGTACTGCGAGATCAGGTAGACCTGCGACGGCACCAGCAGGATCGACAGGACGACCCCGAGGATGACCGCGCGGCCGCGGAACCGCATCCGGGCGAAGGCGTAGCCGGCGAGCGTGCAGAGGATGATCTGCGCGAACGTCCGGATCAGCGTGACCCAGATGGATGTCATCAGCTGGTTGAAGAACGGCAGCCGTGCGAACACGTCGGTGAAGTTGTGCCACTGCAGCTGGCCCGGCCAGAAGACCGGGGTCGGCGAGGTGACCTGCGCGTTCGTCGACAGCGACATGATGATCTGCCAGACGAACGGGAAGGCCATGACGAACCCGCCGATGCCGAGCACGACGTGGATCCACCAGTGGCTGCCCTGCCGGCGACCCGGCTTCGTCGCGGAGCGGGTGCGGACGCGGCTCGCGGCCTGGGCGGCGGCGGCGACCTTGGAGCCGCGGGCGGAGATGATGCCGGTCATGACTGGACCCACCGTTTCTGGACGCGGAACTGGATCACGGTGATGATGCCGATGAGCAGGAAGATCACCATCGCGATGGCGGCTGCGAAGCCCTTGTCGCCGTCGATGAACCCGGCGTTGTAGAAGTAGAAGACGAGGGACATCGTCTTTGGGACGACGGGGTTGAGCGGCCCGAGGATCGCGTAGAGCAGGTCGAACAGCTGGAAGCTCGAGATCGTCGTGACGATGAGCACGAAGAAGATGCTCGGGCTGAGCAGCGGGACCGTCAGCGAGCGGAACTGCCGCCACCGGCTCGCACCGTCGAGCTCGGCTGCCTCGTACAGCTCCGGCGGGATGTCCTTGAGCCCGGCCCCGAGGATGATCATCGAGAAGCCGAGCGACGACCAGAGGCCGACGAGCGAGACGGCGACGAGCGCGAAGCCCGGGGTCGAGATCCAGTACGGCCCGGCGATGCCGAACAGGCCGAGGAACGAGTTCACGATGCCGAAGTCGCCGTTGAACATGATGCGCCAGACCAGCGCGATCGCGGCCGGCATGGCGACGTACGGCAGGAAGAACAGCACGCGGTAGAACTGGGCGAACTTGAGGCCCGGGGTGTTCAGCAGGCTCGCGAGCCAGACCGCGATCGGGATGCCGACCAGGACGATCAGCGTGTAGACGATCGTGTTGACCAGCGACTGGTAGAGCTGCGGGTCGGACAGGAGGCGCGCGTAGTTCGCCAGACCGGTGAAGGACGCTCCGCCGAAGACCCCCCAGCTCGTGAACGAGTAGTAGAACGTCTGGATGATCGGCCAGATGAAGAACGTGCCGACGCCGATGAGCAGCGGGAGCACGAACAGCCACGGCCAGACGCCGTCGGTGCGGGGGACGCCGGTACGGCGCGGAGGTCGGGTCGTCGGCGCCGGGGATGCCTGCGCGGCTTCCGGTCGCTCGGTGTTGATCGTCATCGGGTCGCTCCTCGCCCAGGGCGGGTCGGATCGGGTGGGGCTGGTGGTCCGGTCCGCGGGGGACGCGGACGTGGGGGGGGGGGGGGGGGGGGGGGGGGGGGGGGGGGGGGGGGGGGGGGGGGGGGGGGGGGGGGGGGGGGGGGGGGGGGGGGGGGGGGGGGGGGGGGGGGGGGGGGGCCGGGGCGGCGGGGCACGCGGCGGGGGCCCGGGCGGGGGGGGGAGGGGGCCCGCCGGGCCGGTCGCTCGTGTCACTCCTTGGCGAGTGCGGCGTCCATCTTCGTGGCCAGTTCCTTCGCGACCTGGTCCACCGGCTCGGAGCCGTCGAAGGCGCTCGGGAGCAGGGTGTTCTCCAGCGTGTTCCACGTGGCGGTGTTCTTCGACACCGGCAGCGGCTTCGCGTACTTCACCGCGTCGAGGAAGACCTGCAGGTCGGCGTTCGGCATCGTCTTGGTGAAGGCCGTCTGCGTGCCGTCGTAGGCGGGGATGACCGCACCCATGTCGCCCTGCTGCTGCTGGGCCTCCTCCGATGCCAGGTAGGCCTGCAGTGCCTGCGCGGCGCCCTTCTCCTTCGACCCCTCGGCGACGACGTTCGAGACACCGTGGATGACCGTCGCCTGCTGCTTGCCCTTCGGCAGCGGGTAGGCGACGACGTCCTTCTCGAGGTCGGTCCCGATCAGCGCGGACCGGAACCAGCTGCCGCCCTGGTACATCGCGACCTTGCCCGAGGTGAACCACTGGTCGGCCGTGGTGTCCGTCAGCTGCTTGATCGTCGGTGATGCGCCCGACTTGATGAGGTCGGTCCAGTACGCCAGCCCGGCCTCGGTGGCCTTGGAGTCGTACCCGGACTCCTTCCCGTCGATGACGGACCCGCCGGCCTGGAAGATCGTGTCGTAGTACGTGGTCTGGCCGTCCATGCCCGCGGCGGCGCCGTACGCACCGTCGGCCTTGAGCTTCTCGGACAGCTCGGCGCCGGTCTTCTGGAAGTCGGCCCAGGTCCAGTCCTTCGACGGCATGGGGACGCCGGCCTTCTCGAACAGCGCCTTGTTCATCCAGACGCCGATCGTGTCGAAGTCCTTCGGGACGCCGTACTGGGTGCCGTCGTACGTGTAGAGCTTGTTGAGCGCCGACGAGTACTTCGCCGGGTCGATCGCACCGGACTTGACCTCGTCCGTGATCGGGGCGAGCTTGCCGTTGCCTGCGTAGAGCTGGAAGTTCGGCCCGTTCATCCAGAACAGGTCGGGCAGCGTGTTGCTCGAGCCCTGGGTCTGGAGCTTGGTGAAGTAGCTGGCGTACGGGGTGACGTCGACGTTCACCTTGATGCCCGGGTACTCCTCGTTGAACCCCTTGATGTTGGCTTTGATCGCCTTCACCTGGTTCTGGTCCCAGACGGCGTACGTCAGGTTCGCCTTGGTGCTCTTCGAGACCTCCTCGGAGCCGCCGGAGCCGCCCGAGGACGAGGTGCTGCAGCCGGCGAGCAGCGCGACGGCGCTGACGGCGGCGGCGAGGCCGAGCAGAGCGCGGCGCCGGCCGCGTGCGGTGGGAGCGGTCATCGGGTGGTCCTTCCGGGGGTACGTGCGTCGGGGGTTGCGAAGTGGTCGAGGGTCGCTGCGGGCAGCGGGGGGACGTCGATGGGCACCGACCCGTTCCGGAGCGAGCGGGTCGCGAGGGCGCCGGCGGCCACGGCGGCGCGGGCGGCGACCGGCGACAGGGTGGTCGGTTCGCCGAGCACGACCGACCGGAGGAACTCGGTCATCGTGAGCAGGTCCGCGTCGGCGTGGCCGTCCTCGACCCCGTCGATCGGGTACTCGACGTCGCCGTCGACGGCCCAGTTGCGGCGGGAGTTCCACACCTTCACGACACCGCCACCGGTGTCGCCGATGTTCTCGAGACGGCCGTGCGTGCCGATGACGGTGTAGTTCCGCCAGTAGTCGGGCGTGAAGTGGCACTGCTCGTAGCTGGCCTGCACGCCGTTGTCGAGCGTCATCATCACCATCGAGACGTCCTCGACGTCGACGACGGGGTTGAGCCCGGTCTGCTCGGCAGGCGGCCAGTTGTCGAACGAGAACCAGTCGGTCATGAGCTCGCCGCTGCGGTCGCGGCGGTCGGTGACGTCGCCGTAGACCGACAGCGAGCCCATGCCGACGACGCGGCTCGTGAACCCACCGGCGAGCGCGTGGATGACGTCGAGGTCGTGGCTGGCCTTCTGCAGGAGCAGCGAGTTGACCTTGGTGCGGTCGGCGTGCCAGTCCTTGAAGTAGTAGTCACCGCCGTTGCCGACGAAGTGCCGGACCCAGACGGCCTTGACCTCGCCGATCTCGCCGCGCTCGATGACATCCCGCATCAGACGGACGACGGCGGCGTGCCGGAAGTTGTGGCCGACGTAGAGCGGCGTCCCGGTCTCGGCGGCGGTGTTGAGCACGGCGTCGGCGTCCTCGACCGTGATGGCGAGGGGCTTCTCGAGGTAGACGGCGATGCCCGCGCGGAGCAGGTCGATCGCGATCTCGGTGTGGGTCCAGTCGGGCGTGGTGACGATCGCGGCGTCCACCACCCCGACGAGGTCGCGGTGGTGCTCCACCACGAGGGCGTCGGGGTACTCGGCGTGCCCGCGTTCGCGGCCGGCCGGGGTGACGTCCACGACGGCGGTGATCCGCGCCTCCAGGTCGGGGGCGGCGGCGACCGCGTCGGCGACGTGGGAGGCGATGTACGACCGCTGACCCATGCCGATCACCGCGACGCGGAGAGGTTCGTTCGTGCTGACGGTCATCTCGCTCCCTTGCGTGATTGTGACGTCCATGATGCCGAATCGCTCATGACTGCACAATATGCACCCGCAGAACGATCAAGGAAGCTGAGCGGGAGGGTTTTACACACCGGTAACGTCCGGTGATCGTGCACGGCGTCGGAGCCGGCGGCTCAGTCGGCGACGACGAGCTCCACGCCGGCCGAGGCGAGGTCCGCGGCGAACGAGGGAGGCACCGGCCGGTCGGTGACGAGGACGTCGATGCGGTCGAGCGGGCAGATGCGCGCGAACGTGGCGTGCTCGATCTTCGTGGAGTCGGCGACGACGATGACGCGGCGCCCGACCGAGGCGAAGTGCCGGCTGACCTCGGCCTCGCCCTCGTGCATCGTCGTCGCGCCGAACTGCCCCGTGAGACCGTCCACGCCGAGGACGACCACGTCGAGCGCGAACTCGTCGAGCGTGTCCCGGACGAGCGGTCCGACGAGCTCGTACGACTGCCGCCGGGCGACGCCGCCGGTGACGACGATCTTGACGTTCGCGCGCACCGAGAGCTCGTACCCGATGTTCAGCGCGTTCGTGACGATCGTGATGCCGTACTCGCCGTCCGCGCGGATGAAGCGTTCGCTCTTGCCGAGCTCGCGTGCCACCTCGGTCGTCGTCGTGCCGCCGTTGAACCCGACGGTGTCGCCGGGCGAGACGAGCGCGGCGGCGGCGCGGGCGATGGCGGTCTTCGCCTCGGCCTGGCGCGCGATCTTGTACTGCAGCGGCAGCTCGTAGCCGGCGCCGAGTGCCGCGGCACCACCGTGGGTGCGGGTGACGAGACGCTGGTCGGCCAGGGTGGTGAGGTCACGCCGAGCCGTCGCCGCCGAGATCCCCAGGACCTCCCCGATCTCGGCGATGGAGACGTTCCCCCGGTCGCTCACGAGCTCGAGCAAGGCGTTCAGCCGCTGTTGCGGAGTCATGCGCTCATCCTAGGGGTGGCCTCGCGAGCGGAAGTGAGCGATGTCGACGACTTCGCGCAGCGGCACGCACGATCGCTCGCTAGGCTGCCGACCGGCGCGGGAGCCGTCAGCTCCCGACGGACAGGAGGCACGCATGACCGACATCCTGACGGCCGGGGACCCCGGCGTGGGACCGGTGCTCGGCGTCGACGTCGGCGGGACGAGCATCAAGGCCCGGCTCACCGACGCAGCCGGCTCGGTGCTGCAGGAGCACCGCGTCCCCACCCCGCGCGGCGACGACCAGGCCGCGCAGCTCGCCGAGGTCGTCGCCGACCTGGCCGCCGCCGCCAGCGACGCCGGGCCGCTCGACGCCGTCGGGGTGGTGGTGCCCGGGGTCGCCGACGACGCGACCGGGGTCTCGGTCCTCGCCGTGAACCTCGGATGGCGGGACGTGCCGGTCCTCGAGCGGGTCCGCGCCGCACTCGCCGCACGCGGGATCGACGTGCCGGTGGCCTTCGGGCACGACGTCCGGGCCGGCGCACTCGCGGAGACCCGACCGCAGCCTCCCGGCCGGGGCGACGTCGCTCCCGACCACCCCCTCCACCGCGGGGCCGTCGCCTTCGTGCCCGTCGGCACCGGACTGGCCAGTGCGCTCGTCGTCGACGGCGTCGTCGTGTCCAGCGGCGGGTGGGCCGGCGAGATCGGACAGGTCCTCGTCCAGCACGGCCCGCACGCCGGGCTCCGGGTCGAACAGGTGGCCTCGGCGGGCGCCGTCGCCCGACGGGCTGGGACGGAGTCGGCGCACGCCGCCATGCTGCGCGTCCGCGCGGGCGACCCCGTCGCGACCCGGGTCTGGAACGACTGCGTCGACGTGCTCGGCGAGGCGATCGCGTGGATCACCGCCGTCGCCGGCTGCCACGCCGTCGTGGTCGGTGGCGGTCTCGCCGAGTCGGGGGCGATGCTCCTCGACCCGCTCCGCGCCGCCGTGGCCGACCGGCTCGTCGGACTCCGGACCCCGACGCTCCTGCCCGCGCGACACGGCGACGCCGCCGGGGCGATCGGTGCCGGCCTGCTCGCGCGGGACCTGCTCGCGGGCCACGAGCTCGCGCGCGCGACCGAGCCCGCCGCCGTCACCGCGCCCTCGGGAGCCCCACGGTGACCGCCGCCCCCGGTCCCGCCGAGCTCCTCGTCCCCGGGTTCGTCGACCTGCACGCCCACGGTGCACTCGGGCACGACTTCGCCACGTGCTCGGCGGACGACGCCCGCGCCGCCACCGCGTACCACGCCGGCCGGGGCACCACCGCGCTCGTGGCCTCCATCGCCACCGGGTCGCCCGACGACACGGCGGCCGCGCTCCGACGTCTCGGTCCCCTCGTCGAGGAGGGGACGCTCGCCGGCCTGCACCTCGAGGGCCCGTGGCTCGCACCCGCGCGCCGCGGTGCGCACGCGGTCGAGCTGTTGCACGCCCCGACCCCCGACGAGGTCGACCGGTACCTCGACGCCGCCGCGGGGACCCTCCGCGTCGTGACCCTCGCGCCGGAACTGCCCGGTGCCCTCGACGCGGTGGCGCGCCTGGCCGCTGCCCGGGTCGTCGTGGCGGTCGGGCACACCGACGCCGACGCCGACACCGTCCGGCGCGCGGTGGACGCCGGCGCCCGGCTCGTGACCCACGTCTTCAACGGGATGCCGCCCCTCCACCACCGGACGCCGGGGCCGGTCGGGGTGGCGCTGACCGACCCACGGCTCCACGTCGAGGCGATCGTCGACGGCCACCACCTCGACGCCGTCACCGTGGACCTCGTCCGCCGGAGCACGGCGGGGCGCATGGTCGTGGTCTCCGACGCGATGGCCGCCACCGGGTGCGGGGACGGCAGCTACCGCGTCGCCGGGTCGGACGTGGTCGTGTCGGGCGGCGTCGCGATGCTCGCGGACGGGTCGTCACTCGCCGGCAGCACGAGCACGGTGCTCGACGGCTTCCTGCACCTCCTGGCGCACGGGACACCGCTCGCCGAGGCGGTCGACGCGTCCTCACGGTCGGCCGCCGCCCTCCTCGGGCTGCCCCCGACACCGCGGATCGTCGTCGACACGGAGGCCCGGACCACCCGCCCCGGGGGCCCCCCCCCGGCGCGGGGGGGGGGGGGGCGGGGGCGCCCCCGCCGGGGGGGGGCCCG
>JASCOJ010000133.1 GCA_029959645.1 Microbacteriaceae bacterium PS02332
ACCCCGGAACGGACACCCCACCCCCCCGCAGCGCGGGGGTGTGGGCGGCACCTGGTGCGGGGCCGCGGCGCCCCGCCCCCCGCGCCCCCCCCGCGCCCCCCCCGCGCCCCGCGGCCCGACCCGCGGCCGCCCCCCCGGGCGCCCGCCCGGCGCCCGCCCGGCGCCCGGCGGCGCTACGCGCGGAGGCCCGCCTGGGCGACGGCCCGGGCGGCGGCGAGCCCCGCCTCCAGGTCGGCCTTGAGGTCCTCGACGTTCTCGATGCCGACCGAGAGGCGCACCAGACCCGGCGTGACCCCGGTGGTGAGCTGCTGCTCGGGCGTCAGCTGCGAGTGCGTCGTGGACGCGGGGTGGATGACGAGCGAGCGCACGTCACCGATGTTCGCCAGGTGCGAGAACAGCTGCAGCTCGTCCACGAGCGCACGGCCCGCGTCGACGCCGCCCTTGAGCTCGAAGGACAGCACGGCACCGACGCCCCGCGGTGCGTATTTCGTCGCCGCCGCGTACCACGGCGACGTGGGCAGCCCGGCGTAGGCGACGGTCGCGACGTCCGGGTGCCGGTCGAGGAACTCCGCGATCTCCTGCGCGTTCGACACGTGCCGTTCGATGCGGAGCGAGAGCGTCTCGATGCCCTGCAGCAGCGCGAAGGCCGTGTCCGGGGAGTTCGACGCCCCGAGGTCGCGGAGCAGCTGCACGCGGGCCTTGATGATGTAGGCGAGCGGGTCGCCGACCGCCTGCGAGAACACCGCCCCGTGGTACGACGGGTCCGGCGTGCTGAACTCCGGGAAGCGCTCGGCGTGCTCCGACCAGGCGAACGTGCCGCCGTCGACGATCAGGCCGCCGATGACGGTGCCGTGCCCACCGAGGAACTTCGTCGCCGAGTGCACGACGATGTCGGCGCCGTGCTCGAACGGCCGGATGAGGTACGGCGTCGCGATGGTGTTGTCGACGATGAGCGGGACGCCGGCCTCGTGTGCGATGTCCGACACCCGGGTGATGTCGAGCACGTTGATGCGCGGGTTGCCGATCGTCTCGGCGAAGAACAGCTTCGTGTTCGGCCGGACGGCGCGGCGCCACTCCTCGGGGTCGTCCTGGTCCTCGACGAACGTGGTCTCGATGCCGAGCTTCGCCAGCGTGTACTTGAACAGGTTGTACGTGCCGCCGTAGATCGAGGACGACGAGACGATGTGGTCGCCCGCGCCGGCGATGTTCAGGACCGCGTACGTCTCGGCCGCCTGGCCGCTCGACACGAGGAGCGCCCCGGTGCCGCCCTCGAGCGCGGCGACGCGCTGCTCCACGACGTCGTTCGTCGGGTTCATGATCCGCGAGTAGATGTTGCCGGGCTGCGCCAGCGCGAACAGGTCACGCGCGTGGTCCGAGTTCTCGAACACGTACGAGGTCGTCTTGTAGATCGGCGTCGCCCGCGCCCCGGTGGTCGGGTCGGGAGCGGCCCCGGCGTGCACCTGCGCGGTCTCGAACCGCCATGCGGCGGCGTCGTTCGTGGTCATCGGTGGCTCCTGTTCCGTCGGTCGTCGGGTCGACCCGCAGCAGCCGGGAGGCCCACCACACCTGGTCGTCGCGGCTCACGCTAACGACGTGGCCGGGCACGCACCAGCGTGCGTGACGTCGGACGTAACCCGCCCCGGGGCCGGATGATGGGCCTCCCGTCCGTCCATGCGGGCCGGTCGCCGGCGGACGGGACACGGCAGGGTCCGCCGGGACGGTGTCCGAGGACGGGTACGCCCAGCAGCGCGGCGCCTGCGCGCCGGTCCACCGAGCCGTCAGGCCGGGTCCTTGCGGAACAACCAGCCGACATCCGGCTCGAGCAACCACCGCATCCCGCGACGGACGAACGGCTGCGCGAGGAACAGGCTCACCCCGCAGGCGAGCAGCACCATGAGGAGCACGTACGGCCACGCGGAGTGCGCCCCGGTCAGGACGCCGGACTCCCGGATCGGGTAGAGCACGAAGGTGTGCAGCAGGTAGACGTACATCGTGGCCGCACCGAAGCGCGTCAGCCAGACGGTCCGCCGCGGCACGAGCAGCAGGAACGCCGTCGTCAGCAGCGCCGCCAACAGCATCAGCCCGAACCGGACGCCACCCGCCCACCAGGCGTCCTCGCCGAGGCCGGAGTACGAGTCGTCGTAGAAGAACCAGTGGTGCAGGTCGAACTGCTTGAACTGCGGGATGAACAGCACGCACGCCGCCGCCCAGACCGCGAAGAGCAGCGCCGCCGCGACCCGTACCCGGACCACGATGCGCCGGGGTGCCTCGTACCACCGGTCAAAGACGCCCCACTGCTTCACCTGCCAACCGAGCAGGAAGAACGGCAGCAGGCTGATCGCCCGGCCGAGGGACAGCGTCGAGTCCACGTTGTCGAAGTAGCCGACGCCGATGCTCAGCACGACCGCCCAGACGAGCGGCCACCGCAGCTGCGCCATGTACGGCAGGATCAGCCGGAAGATCCCCAACGCGAGCAGGAACCACAGCGTCCACGTCGGCTTCGTCGGGTTGAACTGCTTGCCGCCCTCGACGAGGGCCTGCACGACCGTCCAGATCGTCTGCATGACGATGTACGGCACCACGATGTCGGTGAACGTCCGCCGCATCCGCTGCGCCGTCGGGGTGTCCGCCGACGAGAAGTACCCGCTGATGACGCCGAAGGCCGGCATGTGGAAGGCGTAGATGAACGTGTACAGCGCCAAGGCGTGCTCGCTGCCCGTCGTCTGCCGCTGGATCGCGTGCCCGATCACCACGAGGGTCACCGCGACGAACCGCGATGTGTCCCACAGCGGGATGCGGCGCTTCGCCCGACCCGGCTCGATCGTCGTCGCAGGGGTCGAGGGCGCTGGGGGAGCGGCGTCCGTCGTCATCGCCGGTCACGCTACCGGCTCGTGTCCGCCCTCGTGTCGGTAGCGTTGCAGGGAGCGCGGGCACCGGCCGACCGGCTCCCACCCGCACCACCACGAGGAGCATCATGACCGCACGTCGCGCCGTCGTCACCGGAGCCAGCTCGGGCATCGGAGCCGCCACCGTCCGCCGCTTCCGGGCCTCCGGCTGGGACGTCCTCGCCGTCGCCCGCCGTGCCGACCGACTCGAGGCGCTCGCCGCGGAGACCGGTGCCGACACGCTCGTCGCCGACATCACGGCAGCGGACGACGTCGCAGCGCTCGCCGCGCGCGTCGAGGAGCTCGGCGGGGTGGACGTGCTCGTGAACAACGCCGGCGGGGCGTTCGGGTCGGCCACCGTCGAGGAGTCGGACGTCGAGGACTGGCGCGCGATGTTCGAGGTGAACGTCATCGGCACGAAGCGGGTCATCGCGGCACTGCTCCCGGCGCTGCGTCGCCGTGCCGGGGAGACCGGTGGCGCGGACGTCGTCACGGTCACCAGCACCGCCGGGTTCGTCCCGTACGAGAACGGCGGCGGGTACAACGCCGCCAAGGCCGCCGAGCACGCCCTCGTCGGGGCGCTCCGCCTCGAGCTGAACGGCGAGCCGATCCGCGTCGTCGAGATCGCGCCCGGCATGGTGCACACCGAGGAGTTCTCCGTGAACCGGTTCGGCGGGGACGCCGCGAAGGCCGCAGCGGTCTACGACGGTGTCGAGTCGCCCCTGCTCGCGGACGACGTCGCCGAGGCGATCGTGCACGCGGTCGAGCTGCCCGCGCACGTGAACGTCGACCTGCTGACGGTCCGACCGGTCGCGCAGTCCGCGCAGCACAAGGTGGCGCGCGGGCCGCTCACGCCGAAGCAGTAGACCGGTCGGGCGGCGGGGGCCGCGCGCGGGTCACGTGCCCGGGCCGCGCGCGGGCCCACGCGCCCGGGGCGCCGCCGGAGGTCGCGGTCGCCGCACCCCTGCCGCTACCGTGGGCGGATGCCGATCAGCAGCGAACCCGCGGAGCCCACCGCACCGTCCACGGCCGCGGCGCCGTCGACGGTGACCGTCACGAGCGGACCGGAGGTGCTCGGCTGGTTGGAGTTCGGCGACGCCGCACGGCTGCTCGCCAAGGACGTGCTGTCCGCGGGCTTCGAGCCCGAGGTCGTCGTGGCGGTCGCCCGCGGCGGACTCATCATCGCCGGCGCGGTCGCCTACGCCCTGGGCACCAAGGAGTGCGGCTCGATCAACGTCGAGTTCTACACCGACGTCGAGCAGCGTCTCGAGGAGCCGGTCGTGCTCGCCCCGGCGCTCGACGCCCCGTCCCTCGCCGGCAAGCGGGTGCTCGTGGTCGACGACGTCTCCGACTCCGGTCGTACCCTCGCGCTCGTCGTCGACATCATCCGCAGCGCCGGCGCCGACGTCCGGAGCGCCTGCCTGTACTCGAAGCCCGGCACCGTCCTCGAGCCCGACCACGTCTGGCGCCGCGTCGACGGGTGGATCACCTTCCCGTGGAGCGCCCTCGCCCCCGTGACGGCCGAGTCGTGAGCATCCACCTGCTCGGCGGCGGATCCGTCGTCGCCGCGGACGTCGCCGCCCCGTTCACCGCCGAGGCCACCGCCCGGTCCGCCGCGGTCGGCCGATCGGTGCCCCGCATCGCGCTGCTCTCGGTCGCCGGTGCCGACGGCGCGTCGCCGTCGTCGACGGCCGAGCTCGCCGAGGTGCTCGGCGCCGGGGGTGCGGCCGAGGTCCTCGTCACCGAGGTCGCCGCCGGTGCCGTCTTCAGCACCACCGTGCTCAGCGACGTGGACGCGCTCGTCGTCGGCGGCGGTCGGACGCCCGACTACCTCGCCGCGATCGCACCCCTCGTCGACCAGGTCCGGCTGCTCGTCTCCGACGGCCTGCCGTACCTCGGGTACTCCGCGGGCGCGATGGTCGCCGCCGACCGTGCGCTCGTCGGTGGGTGGCGCATCGGCGGGGTCGAGGTCTGCCCCGAGGCCGCGTCCGAGGGCCTCGACGAGGTCGAGCTCCGCGAGGGCCTGGGGCTCGTCGACCTGACGATCGACGTGCACGCCGTGCAGGCCGGCACGCTCGCCCGGCTCATCGCCGCCGCCGAGGCCGAGTTCGTGACCGCCGGCCTCGCGGTCGACGAGGACACCGCGCTCGTCGTCGGTGAAGGCGCCCTCGAGGTCCGCGGCACCGGCAGCGTCTGGCGTGTGGTGGCCGGGGACGAGTCCGTCTCCGTCGCCACGATGGGCGCCTGAGCGTGCAGCCGAAGCCCCTCGCCGAGCTCATCGACCGCGGGTGGGCCGAGGCGCTCGCCCCCGTCGAGGACGACGTGCACGCGATGGGCACCTGGCTCCGCGCCGAGACCGAGGCCGGACGCCCGTACCTGCCCGCCGGCGGGGACGTCCTCCGCGCGTTCTCGACCCCGTTCGACGAGGTCAAGGTGCTCGTCCTCGGGCAGGACCCGTACCCGACCCCGGGTCACCCGATCGGGCTGTCCTTCGCGGTCGACCCGCACGTGCGGCCCGTGCCGCGCAGCCTGCAGAACGTCTACCGCGAGCTCGCGGACGACCTCGGGGTGACGCCGCCGGCGCACGGCGACCTCCGCACGTGGTCCTCGCGCGGGGTCCTGCTGCTCAACCGGGTGCTCACGGTGGGGGTCGGCACGCCCGCGAGCCACCGTGGCAAGGGCTGGGAGGCGGTCACCGAGCAGGCCGTCCGTGCGCTCGCCGCCCGGGACCGGCCGCTCGTCGCGGTGCTGTGGGGCGCGCAGGCGGCGTCCGTGCGGCCCTTCCTCGGCGACACCCCGGTGGTCGCCTCCGCGCACCCGAGTCCGCTGAGCGCGTCGCGCGGGTTCTTCGGCAGCAAGCCGTTCTCGGCGGTCAACGACCTGCTCGTCGCCCAGGGCGCCGAGCCCGTCGACTGGTCCCTCCCCGCCGAGGCCTGACCGGCGCTCCGCCTGCTCGCGCTGCGCGGGCGGACGGGAGGCGCGGGGCGGGGCCGTTCCGCGCCTCCCGTCCGGCGCTGGTCGCCCGGGGGCGTCGCCCCGTAGGCTCGCAGGCGTGCTCGAGGAGGAATACCAGCAGCGTCGCGTCCTGCCGCGACACCTGCGCGCGCCGGTCTCGCCGGAGGCGACGTTCACGTACACGATCCGTGCGGCGGAGGTCGCGGACCTGCCCGACGTCCGCGAGATCCACACGCACTACGTCCGGAACTCGTCGGTGACGTTCGACGCCTCGGCGTTCACCTTCGCCGCGTGGAAGCGCCGGTACGACGAGGTCCGTCGGCGGTCGCTGCCGTTCCTCGTCGCGGAGAACCCGGCCGGGCAGGTCCTCGGGTACGCGCTCGTCGAGCCGTGGAACCCGCGCGACCGGTCGAACAACATCGTCGAGGACTCGATCTACCTCGGTGCGGCCTCCGGTGGGAAGGGCCTCGGGCGGGCCCTCATGGAGGCGCTGCTCGACGAGTGCCGGAACGCCGGCGTGCGCGAGGTCATCGCCGTGATCGCCGACCGGTCCGCCGACGCCTCGATCCGGTTGCACAGCCGGCTCGGCTTCGAGGAGGTCGGCCGGATGGGGAAGGTCGGCTACAAGTACGACCGGTGGCTCGGCACGGTCACCATGCGACTGCGGCTCCGTGGCGCGCGGAAGTCGTTGTTCCGGGGGCGCTGACCGAGGCTCACTCCGGAGTCGGCACGGGGGCACGGTGCCCGAGGGCGTCCCAGCACGTCGCGACCACCAGGGGACGGGCGACGGCCGTGGTGGCTCCCTGGTCGTGGGTGAGCGCCAGGACGACCATGGCGCCGAGCGTCCCGGTGACCCGTGCCCGCCGTTCGAGGTCGGTCCGGTCGTCGACCCGGAACGCCCCGAACACCAGCTCGCCGATGACCCCGAGTGTCGGCCGGAGCGCCTCGTCGGACACGCTCGGCACCGACGCGAGGACGACCTGCGCCCAACCGGGGCGCCGGAGTGCGAGGTCGACCAGCCCGGTGACCGCGGC
Organism: Microbacteriaceae bacterium PS02332; assembly: GCA_029959645.1. Lineage (GTDB taxonomy): Bacteria > Actinomycetota > Actinomycetes > Actinomycetales > Microbacteriaceae > Curtobacterium. Next base: position 6,875 of record JASCOJ010000133.1, read on the forward strand.
GGCGTCCCGCGCCACGCCGTCCGGCACGACGTCGACGCCCGCCGTCACGGCCTCGGTCAGCCGGACGCACTGCGCCAGGGCGGCGGAGACCAGGACCTCCTTCGAGGGGAAGCGGCCGAGCAATCCCGTCTTCGAGTAGCCCGTGGCGTCGGCGACCGCCTGCACGGACGTGTCCCGGACGCCGCGGCGGGCGACGAGGCCCGCGGTGACGTCGAGGACGGCCTCGTCGATCTCCGCCGCGCTCGGGCGGACCGGTCGACCCGCCGGGGTCATGCCCGGGCCTCCACGGCCGGTCGGCGCGTCGCCAGCAGGGTGACGCCGGCGAGGAGGTCCCAGGCGAGGACCGCGTAGACGGCGACCCGCTCCCAGATGCCGTCCGGCAGGAGGTCCACCGACGACGACCCGGAGTCGACCTCGAGCATCACGAGTCCGACCACGCCGGCGACGCCGAGCACGATGCTCGCCGCGCCGACCCACCGGCGGCCGCTCCGACTGCCGCCCGGTCGTCCGCCTGCTCCGGCGCCTCGACGGAGCAGGACCACGCCCGCGAGGACCGCGGCGGCGTTCCCGCCGAGGATCGCCAGGGCCGCACCGGCGACGTGCAGCACCGCGAGGCCGCTGTCCACGGCCGACTGGCTGCCGTGGAACGACCCGACCAGCACCATCCCCGCCCCGTGCACGACGGCGAGTGCCTGGAACCACCGTGCCGACGCCGTCCGCCTGCCGCCGGTGACCAGGACGGCGGCGACCGCGAAGAGCACCCCGTGCAGGACGAACGCGGCGTTCATGACCAGGTGCAGCGGGGAGTCGATCAGCCGCCCCTGGAACGGGCCGACGTCGGGCACGCCGAGGTCGCTGATGTAGTTCGTCGCGTAGGAGTAACCCGGGAAGGCGCGTGCGCTGACCGCCTCGGCCACGAAGTAGCCGGCGGCGGCGAGGATCCACGCGACGGCGGCGAGAGTTGACTTGTTCGGTCGCATACCGACCAATCTAGTCGGTATCGGCTCCGTGTTCCTGCGCTGGTCGGGAGTCAGGCCGTGAGCGCGGCCGCGTAGGCCTGCACCGAGCGGTGGTACCGCGGCAGGGTCGGCTCGATGGCCTCGATCGCGACGCGGAGCGCCTCGTCGGGTCGTCCGGCGCTGTGCAGGGCGAGTGCGAGGAACACCGCGGGCGCAGCACCCACCGACTCGTGGTGCGGGGCGGCTCGGAGCATCGCGAGCGCCTCGTCGACCCGTCCGAGGTTCCGCAGGGTCGAGGCGTGCTGGATGGTCATCCGGGCGGCACGTGCCGGGTCGACCTCGGCGAGCCCCGCTGCCGTCGCCGACGCGTACGCGACGTCCGCCTCGGCCTCGTGTCCGGCGGAGTCGTACGCCCCGCCCAGCTCGAAGGCCGCCAGCGCCGGGTGCGGTGCCTCGTCGGCGAGGGCCCGCATCGGTTCGATGCGCTCCTCGTCGGCCAGGTCGGCATCCGCCCACAGGTCGGCCACGTGTCGTTCCCAGGTCTCTGCGTCCACAGGGCCAGGGTAGGGGACCGGCGGGCCTCACCCGCCGAGCGGCTGCACGGCGGGCACGCACCGGCTGAGCGGCCTGCTGCTCGCCCGATCGGCCCGGGCGGTCAGGAAGCAGGAGCGCCGGCGAAGAAGGCCACCTGCGAGCGTGTCGCCACATCGGCTTGCAACCGCCCGGCCACGCGGAGTCCGAGGGCACGCGTCGAAGCATCCCCGAGCGGCGACGGGACGTGCTCGGTCAGCGTCCGCTATCGCTCGATGGCGCGTGCTGTTCCCTCCTGGCGCCGGCAGCACGCGCGGTCCGCACTTCGGAGCGTCCGCCGCTCCAGGTCTCGACATCGGTCGCGGTGCTGTGCACGGACAGGACGATCGCTGCACCACCGGTGGTCAGCGTGCCGACACCGGTGCCTCCTCCACACCACACCAGGACCTCGTCGCCCAGTTCCGACTGCACCCTGCTCGCAAGGGCGAACGCCTCGACGCGATGAGCGTCGCGTACCGCAGCCGACGGCCAGACGAGCTGTCCGTCGACGCGAGTGTCCTGCGCGTCGTTCCACCGTCGGAGGTCCTGACGGAGTTGCACGGTGAGCCCGAGCGCTTGTGCATCGGCCTGCCCGATGGGGTCGTGGGGACCGCGGTACCAGAGCGGCGAGTCCGCCACGTCGTGCTCGGCCATCACGAGGACCACCGTTCCCACCACCCTGGAAGCGTACGACGCCGCACGTCGCGGGGGTCGCGGCCCACGCAGGGCCCCGCCGGACACGTGCCCCGCTGCGGGGGCTGGTCCTCCGTCCGGCGCGGTGGCATGCTCGTCGCAACGCGACCCTCGTCGGGCGGTCCCCGGCGCGACCGGTCGCCGAGGGAGTGGGGGACGCCGTGAACCGAGTGCTGACGTGGTCCGGTGTCGCCGTCAGCACGGTGCTGGTGGTGGCGTTCGCGGCGATGTTCCAGGTCGGCACCTGTGCGGATGCCGCGCCCGGAACAGGCGAGAGCGTCTGCACGTCGGGACCGGCGATCGGTGTGCCGGCACTCTGGGCCGTCGTCGTCATCGGGACGGTGGTCGTGCTGTTCGCCGTGTGGCGGGCCGTCGTCGCGTTCCGGTCCTCCGGCCGGTCCGGCCAGCGCTGACCGGCCGCCGGCCGCGGGGCCCGGTGGGGGCCGGGGGGCCCGCCCCGTGTCTTATTAAA
>JASCOJ010000134.1 GCA_029959645.1 Microbacteriaceae bacterium PS02332
CGCGGGGCGGGGGCGGCCGGGGCCGGCCGGAGGCAGAACGCGCAACGGCCGCCACCCCAGGGGGGAGTGGCGGCCGTTCCGGCGTGCGGGCTGTGTGGATCAGCCCTCGGCGGGTGCCTCGGCGTGCGACGCGTGGTCGTCACGGCCCTCGGTGTCGACCTCGTCGGCCACGACCGGGGCGAGCGAGAGCTTGCCGCGGTCGTCCACCTTGGTGACCTCGACCAGGATCTTCTGGCCGACGCCCAGGACGTCCTCGACGTTCTCGACGCGCTTGCCACCGGCGAGCTTGCGCACCTCGGAGACGTGGAGCAGACCGTCGCGGCCCGGGAGCAGCGACACGAAGGCGCCGAACGTGGCGATCTTCACGACGGTGCCGAGGAACTGGTCCCCGATCTCCGGGTTGGTCGGGTTCGCGATCGCGTTGACCTGGGCGCGGGCGGCCTCGGCGGACGGACCGTCGACGGCGCCGATGTACACGGTGCCGTCGTCCTCGATGGAGATGTCGGCGCCGGTCTCGTCCTGGATCCCGTTGATCGTCTTGCCCTTCGGGCCGATCAGCTCGCCGATCTTGTCGACGGGGATGTTGACCGAGATCACGCGCGGGGCGGTGTCGGCCATCTCGTCCGGTCCGTCGATGGCCTCGTTGAGGACACCGAGGATGGCCGAGCGGGCCTCCTTCGCCTGCTTCAGCGCGGCGTCGAGGACCGACGACGGGATGCCGTCGAGCTTCGTGTCGAGCTGGATCGCGGTGACGAACTCCGACGTGCCGGCGACCTTGAAGTCCATGTCGCCGAGGGCGTCCTCGGCACCGAGGATGTCGGTCAGCGCCGCGTAGCGGGTCTGACCGTCGACGGTGTCGGAGACGAGGCCCATCGCGATGCCCGCGACCGGCGCGCGCAGCGGCACACCGGCGTTGAGGAGCGACAGGGTCGACGCGCAGACCGAGCCCATCGAGGTCGAGCCGTTGGAGCTCAGTGCCTCGGAGACCTGACGGATGGCGTACGGGAACTCCTCGCGCGACGGCAGCACCGGCACGAGGGCGCGCTCGGCGAGGAAGCCGTGCCCGATCTCGCGACGCTTCGGCGAACCGACACGACCGGTCTCACCGGTCGAGTACGGCGGGAAGTTGTAGTGGTGCAGGTAGCGCTTCTTCGTGACGGGCGACAGCGAGTCGATCTGCTGCTCCATCTTCAGCATGTTCAGCGTGGTGACGCCGAGGATCTGCGTCTCGCCGCGCTGGAACACCGCGGAACCGTGGACGCGCGGGATCACGGCGACCTCGGCGTCGAGCGGACGGATGTCGGCGAGCCCACGACCGTCCATGCGGACCTGCTCGGTCAGGATGCGGCCGCGGACGACCTTCTTCGTGACCGACTTGTACGCGGCGCTGACCTGCGCGTTGGCGACCTCGGGCAGCGTGCCCGCGGTGACCTGCTCGGCGATGGCCGCCTTGACGCGCGACTTGAGCGCGTCGTCGGCGTCCTGACGCTCGACCTTGCCGGCGATCTGGTAGACGTCGCCGAGCTCGCTCAGGGCGATGGACTCGACGGCCGCGTAGACCTCGTCGGCGTAGGGCGGGAAGACCGGGTAGTCCTGGATCTCCTTGGCCGACTGCGCGGCGAGCTTCGCCTGCGCCTCGACGAGGGACTTGAGGAACGGCTTGGCCGCCTCGAGGCCCTGGGCGACGATCGCCTCGTCGGGCTTGGTCGCACCGCCCTGGATGAGGCCCCACGCGTGCTCGGTGGCCTCGGCCTCCACCATCATGATGGCGACGTCCTCGTTGCCCGCATCGTCCGTGACGACACGGCCGGCGACGGTCAGGTCGAACACGGCGCCGGCGAGCTGCGAGGCCTTCGGGAACGCGACCCACTGGTCGCCGATCAGCGCGAGGCGCACACCGGCGATCGGGCCGGAGAACGGCAGGCCCGAGATCTGCGTCGACGCGGAGGCCGCGTTGATCGCGAGCGCGTCGTAGAACTCGTCCGGCGCGATGCTGAGGACGGTGATGACGATCTGGACCTCGTTGCGGAGGCCGTCGACGAACGACGGGCGCAGCGGCCGGTCGATCAGGCGGCAGACGAGGATCGCCTCGGTGCTGGGGCGGCCCTCGCGGCGGAAGAACGAGCCGGGGATCTTGCCGGCAGCGTAGGAGCGCTCCTCGACGTCGACCGTCAGCGGGAAGAAGTCGAAGCCCTCACGCGGGTGCTTGCCGGCGCTGGTGGCCGAGAGCAGCATGGTCTCTTCGTCCAGGTACGCAGCGACGGCACCCTGTGCCTGCTGCGCGAGACGGCCGGTCTCGAACCGGACCGTCCGGGTGCCGTACCGACCGTTGTCGATGGTCGCTTCGGCGAACTTGATCTCGGGACCCTCCAAGAGGATGCCTCCTTGCGTTGTGCCGCAACCCGGCCTCGGGCACACGCGGGTGCACGTGCGCTCCACGACGCGGAACGCATGTCTGGCCAGCAGTGGGAGCACACGGGGCCGACGGACCCGGATGCCACCACCGATGACCAGCTCCGTGCCGGTCTGCGTGCGATGTCGTATGGCGTCCGGAGAAACGGTCCCCGGACCATGCGACTTTAGCATTCGCGGGTCCTCCGGCGGCGAGGCTGCCCGTCCGCGGGCGTGTCCTCGGTACCCTGCCGTCATGCGTCGTGGTCGTACCCGGAGTCTGCTCGTCGCCTCGACCGTGGTCCTGGCCGCGCTCGTCGGTCCTGCCGTGACGGCCGCGCCCGCCGACGCGGTCGAGTACCCGAGCTGGCAGGACGTGCAGAACGCGAAGGGCGACGAGGACGCCAAGCGCGCCGAGGTCGCGACCGTGCGCGACGCGCTCCAGGCCGTGCAGGCGGACGCGGCGGCGAAGTCGCAGGTCGCCCTCGACACCGCCGCCAGCGCGCAGCGGGCCGAGGCGGACCTGGACGCCGCCACCCGGACGGCCACGGGCCTCCAGGCCCAGGCGGACCGGGCGACGGCGACCGCCGAGCGCGCCCAGACCCGCGCCGGACAGCTCGCCGCGAACCTGTACCGCGACGGCTCGACCGACCAGATGACCACGCGCATCGCGACCGCGCAGGACCCGCGCCAGCTGCTCTACCAGCTCGGCGCGCTCGACCAGCTCTCGACGACGTGGTCGAGCGTGCTCGAGGAGGCGTCGGTGACGGCCGGCACGGCGTCGTCCCTCCGCGACCAGGCCCGACGCGCGGAGGACGAGCGGTCGTCCCTCGCCACCGCGGCGGAGACGAAGGCGGCCGCGGCGAAGACCGCGCAGGAGCAGGCCGACGCCGCCGTGGCGTCGACCCAGGCGCACAGCGACGAGCTGTACGCGCAGCTGGCGTCGCTCGAGGACACCACGGCCGCGGTGCAGCAGCAGTACGAGGTCGGGCAGGCGGTGGCCGCGCAGGCCGCGGCCCAGGCGGCGGCGGCACAGGCGGCTGCTCGGCGCGCCGCCCAGGCGCCGTCGGCCTCGGCCGGGGCCTCCGACGACTACCCGAGCACCGCGGGCGTCACCGTCGACCCGGCCGACGCGCAGGCCTACGCCCGGAGTGTGCTGGGGAACTACGGCTGGGGGGCCGACCAGTTCGGCTGCCTGGTGTCGCTCTGGACGCAGGAGTCCGGCTGGCGCGCGAACGCCCTGAACACGTCGAGTGGCGCCTACGGCATCCCGCAGGCCCTTCCCGCGTCGAAGCTCGCAGCCGCGGGTGCGGACTGGCGGACGAACGCGCACACCCAGGTGAACTGGGGCCTGGCCTACGTCAAGGGGCGGTACGGCTCGCCGTGTGCGGCCTGGGCCCACGAGATGGCGCAGAACCCGCACTGGTACTGACGCGCCACGAGGACGCGCGCCACGAGCGCGGTCAGTGGCCGAGGCCGCCGAGCAGGCTCGCGAAGTCGGTGACCTCGGGCAGTGCGGTCGCGGGGACGGACGTCCGACGGGAGGCCCGGATCCCCCAGGCGAGGTCGGCTCCCGCCCGGCGGATGCGCGCGTCGAGCACGTCGGCACCGTCGCTCCCCCAGTCGTCGGTCGCCGCGAACACCGCGGTCGGGACCACCGCGGCCCGGAGGTAGGCGAAGACCGGACGGACGGCGTGCTCGATCGCGAGCGAGTGCCGCGCGGTCCCACCCGTCGCACCGAGCAGGACGGGCATGTCGACGAGGGCGTCCTTGTCGGTGACGTCGAGGAACGACTTCGCCAGGCCGCTCATCCCCGCGGTGAACACCGGCGTGACGAACACCAGGGCGTCGGCCCCGACGACCGTCTCGGTCGCGGCGGCGAGCGCGGGTGCCTGGAAGCCGGTGAGCATCGCGTCGACGACCTCGTGCGCCAGCGGGCGGAGTTCGACGTGCCGGACGTCGACCGGGCCACCGGTCGTCCCGACGGCCTCGGCGGCAGCCACGGCGAGCCGGTCGGCCAGGAGGCGGGTGGAGCTGGGCTCGGACAGCCCGGCGGAGACGACGGCGATGGTGGTCATGGGGACTCCCGACTTTCGATGCGTTTGCATGAACACTCTAGCGAACGGAGCGGGGTCGGTGTGCATTCCGTGTCGGACGGAACGGAGGAAGCCCCGCCCCTCACGAGGAGGAGACGGGGCTTCCGGTCGAGCAGACTGCCGTGCGGCAGTGTCGACGATGACTAGCGGCGCAGGCCGAGACGCTCGATGAGCGCACGGTAGCGGCTGATGTCGACGTCGGAGAGGTACCCGAGGAGACGACGACGCTGACCGACCATGAGGAGCAGACCACGACGCGAGTGGTGGTCGTGCTTGTGCTCCTTGAGGTGCTCGTTGAGGTCGTTGATACGACGCGTCAGGACGGCGACCTGGACCTCGGGGGATCCGGTGTCGCCCGGGTGGGTCGCGTACTCTTCGATGATCTCCTGCTTGACCTGTGCGTCAAGTGCCATGGTGATCCCCTTCTGTCCGTTGCGCGGTGCCCACACCTGATGCGTGAGCGCTCTTGATCCGCGGCCGTTCGACGGCAACCGCACGAGCATACCAGAGCCCCGGTCGCGCCACGGTGTCGGGGTCAGACCGTGCGCGCATGCAGCCGGGTCGGTCGACGCCGGTCGGGCAGCAGACTGCGGACGAAGCCGACGAGCGTCGCCCCGAGGAGCCCGCCGAGGCCGTTCGAGAGCACGTCGCGCGGGTCCGCCACGCGGTACGGGAGGTACTCGGCCTGGGCGAACTCGATGCCGCACGACAGCACGACCGCGACCACGGCACCGACGATCCACCAGCGTCGCGGGAGCCAGAGCGCCGCGATCGTCCCGACCGGCACGAACATCGCGACGTTCGCGAGGAACTCGGTGCGGTCGTAGGTGAACCAGCCGCCGTGCGGCAGGTGCTGCACCCAGGCGACCGCGTGCAGCACGAGCGCGTTCTCGGCGTGGCTGAAGACGTGCGGCGTGAGGGTCATCCGCCAGATCACCCAGGCGTAGGCCGCCGTCAGGGCGAGGAGGAGGAGTTTCCGGGTCACCCGGTCAGTCTGGGGCACTCCCCCTGGCCTCGCGCTGGGCCCCGGCTGTGCGCTCGCCGGTGCACCGCCGTCCGACCCGGGCGCGTGTCGGCCGCCGGTGCCAGCATGACCGCATGACCGACCGCATCCGCTCCGTCGTCCCGCCGTACCTCCTGCGCGCCGTCGCCGACGCGCCGGACGACCGGTTCCCCCGTGCCGCGACCGCCGCGCGCACGGCGCTCGCCTCCCTCACCGAGGTGCAGGCACCGAAGCACGACACCGGCCGGCAGGTGACGCTCCGCGCCGCCGCTCCCGACCGGTCCGCGCAGCGCACGATCGCCGACGCGCACGGCTCCACGAGCCTCCCCGGCACCGTCGTCCGCCGCGAGGGCGACGCGGACACCGGGGACGCCGCGGTCGACGAGGCGTACGCCGGCCTCGGCGCGACGCACGCGTTCTGGCTCGAGGTGTTCGGCCGGGTGTCGATCGACGGTGCCGGCCTGCCGCTCGACGCCACCGTGCACTACGGGCACGACTACGACAACGCCTACTGGGACGGCTCCCGCATGGTGTTCGGCGACGGGGACGGCGAGGTGTTCCGCCGCTTCACGATCGCGCTCGACGTGATCGGGCACGAGCTCGCGCACGGCGTCACGCAGTACACGGCGGACCTGACCTACCAGGGGCAGTCCGGTGCACTCAACGAGTCGGTCAGCGACGTGTTCGGGTCCCTCGTCGCGCAGTACGCCGCACGGCAGACCGCCGCGCAGGCGAGCTGGCTCATCGGCGAGGGACTGTTCACCGACGCCGTGCACGGTGTCGCCCTCCGGTCGATGGCCGCGCCGGGCACCGCCTACGACGACCCGGTGCTCGGCAAGGACCCGCAGCCGGCGACCATGGCGCACTACGTCGAGACGACGGAGGACCAGGGCGGCGTGCACATCAACTCCGGCATCCCGAACCACGCCTTCCAGCTCGCCGCCGTCGCGATCGGCGGGAACGCCTGGGAGGGCGCCGGAGCCGTCTGGTGGGACGCGTTGAACGCGCCGGAGACCACGACGACGATCGACTTCGCCGGGTTCGCGGAGGTCACCGTCACCGCGGCCGGCTCGCGGTTCGGCGCGGGGTCACGCGAGCAGGGCGCGGTGCGGGAGGCGTGGCAGCAGGTCGGCGTGCTGTCCTGACCCATCGCCCGGGGGTAGGTTCCGGGGCATGCACATCGTCGTCCGTCGCAGTGGCGGCTTCGCCGGGATGAGCCGGACGTGGCGCGTCGACACCGAGGCGAGCCCGGACCCGGACGCGTGGTCGGACCTCGTCGACGAGCTGCCGCAGGACGCCCCCGCAGCCGGCGGCGGCCCGGCCCCGGACGACTTCACGTGGGCGATCACGGTGGCCACGACCACCGTCACCATCCCCGGCCGTGCCCTCGACGGCCCGTGGGCCACGCTCGTCGACCGCGTGCGGGACGAGGGCGAACCGGCCTGACCGACCGCGGCGCCGGCTGTCGGGACGCGGTGCCGACGCGGGTCCGCGCCGGTCAGGCGACGTCGATGACGGTCAGGCGCCGCGTCGGGCGGGTCATCGCGACGTAGACGGCCGCAGCCGCACGCGCCGCGTCCGCGCCGACGCGTTCCGGGTCGACGAGGACGACGCCGTCGAACTCGAGCCCCTTGGCGTCGGCCCCGGTCAGCACCGTGACGGAGCCGGCTCGCGGCGAGCCGAGACCACGGACGTCCGCCGCCGTCCGGGCCAGGCGCTCGCGCACCGCGGTCACGTCGGCCTCCGGCACGATCACGCCGATGGTCCCGGCGCCGATCCGTGCACGCTCGGCCTCCACGCGGTCCGCCACGACGTCGAACAACGCGCCCCGCGCCGCACGGACCCGCTCGACGGGGTCACCGTCGCGCACCGCCTGGTTCGCGGTGACCGTGAGTCCGGCCGACGCGGCGAACGCCCCGGCGGCCTCCACGATGGAGCGCGGGGTGCGGTAGTTGACGGTGAGTTCCTCGACGCGGTGCTCGAGCGGCACCCGGGGCGCCCGGCCCCGACGGCGCCGGGCGAGCGCACCGAGGACGTCGTCCCAGGTCCGTGCCGCGCCGGGCGACGAACCCTGCGCCATGTCGCCGACGATCGTGAAGGACCGCAGCGGGTTGCGACGGGCCAGCACGCGCCACTGCATCGGGGAGAGCTCCTGCGCCTCGTCGACGACGATGTGGCCGTACGTCCACTCGCGGTCCTCGGCGGCGCGCTCGGCGGTGCTCCGCGGGTCGCCGCCCTCGGCGAAGGCACCGGCGACCTGCTCGGCGCTGACGATGCCCTCGACGCCCATGTTCTCGATGGCCTGGCGGGCGTTCTCCACGTCGCGGTCGTGGCTCGCCGCCGCCTGGCGTCCCGCGGCGCCCCCGGTCGGGTCGAACGGGCCGAGGAGCTCGGCGGCCTCGTCGAGCAGCGGGACGTCCTCGACCGTGAAACCGGCACCACGAGGGCGCTGCAGCAGGGCGCGGCGCTCGGGCGTCCAGTTCGGGGTGAGGGTGGCCAGCCAGCCGGGGCGCGCGTAGAGGTCCTCGATGAACTTCTCGGGCGGCAGCGGCAGCCAGGCGGTGTTGAGCAGCACCCGGGCGTCGTGCGAGCTGCGGATGTCCTCACGGAGCACCTTCTCGTCGGCCTCGTCGACCGCGTTGCCGCGGGCCCGGATCTGGTCGGCGAGGAGCCGGGTCATCGCGTCGAGCGCGGCCTTGTTGAAACTGACCCGCGCCGCGTTGTGCGGCTTCCCGCGGTCCTGGGCACGACGCATCGCGTCCGCGACGAGCTGCGGCGGCACGACCAGGCGCTCCCCCTCGACGTCGAGCGTGACGGTCTCGGTCGGCGGGACCTGGCGCGAGCGGACGGCGCGCCGGAGCAGGTCGGCCATCTCCGCCGAGCCCTTCACCGCGGCGACCTCGCGGCGGTCGTGCACGGAACTGGAGACCCCCGGGTAGAGCGCACCGAGCGACGCCATCACGACGCCGGTCTCGCCGAGCGAGGGCAACACCTGCTCGATGTACGTCAGGAACGCCGACGACGGGCCGACGACGAGCACGCCGGAACCCCGGAGGCGGTCGCGGTAGGTGTAGAGCAGGTACGCCGCCCGGTGCAGGGCCACGGCGGTCTTGCCGGTGCCCGGGCCGCCCTGCACGATGAGCACGCCCTCGAGCGGCGACCGGATGATGCGGTCCTGCTCGCCCTGGATGGTCGCGACGATGTCGGTCATCCGCCCGGTGCGCTCGGCGGTGACGGCCGCCAGCAGCGCGCCCTCGCCCTGCAGGTGCGTGCGCTCGTCGTCGTAGAGCGTGGCGTCGAACACCTCGTCCTCGACGTTCACCACCGTGCGCCCCTCGAGCGTCAGGTGTCGGCGTGACCGCATGCCCATCGGGTGGGCCGCGGTGGCCTGGTAGAACGCACTCGCGCCGGGGACCCGCCAGTCGAGCAGGAGCGGTCGGTGCTCGTCGTCGCGGAGTCCCACCCGGCCGATGTACCGGAACGCCTCGTCGTCCGCCCCGGGGTCCGCGACCTCGAGGCGGCCGAAGACGAGCCGGTCGCCGACGCGTTCGAGCGTCGCGATGGTGTCCTCGTAGAGCCGGGCGAAGGCGTCGCGTTCGCTGCGGCTCTGGTGGTTGCCGCCGACGGACTGTCGGCGGGTGTCGGCCAGACGCGCGGCGGCGTCGGCCGTCAGCTCGTCGAGACGGCGGAACAGGCCGTCGACGTAGTCGCGTTCGCGGTCGATCTCGGTCGGTTCGGAAACGGTCGGTTCGGACACTCGCACCCTCCGGGACAGGGGTACCGATGATATCCCGGCGCGACGGTCCCCCTCGACGCAGCACTGCGCCCCCCCCCCCCGGGGGGGGGGGGCCCGGGCGCGGGGGGCCCGGGGCGGGGGGCCCGGGGGTCAACTCCGGGGGGGGGGG
>JASCOJ010000135.1 GCA_029959645.1 Microbacteriaceae bacterium PS02332
CCCCCCGGGGGGGGGGGGCGCCCGCCCCCCCCCACGACCTGCTGCTCGCCGAGCACGTCGACCGAACGGGACCCGGGGCCGAGGCGCTCCGGGCGGTCCTCCCCGAGACGCGGGCGGCGCAGGCGGCGGTCGGACGCCTCCTGCGCGACTGGTCCGACGAGCACGCCGCGGCGATCACGAGCGAGAACGTCCCGTTGGACCTGTCGTGGGACCGTCGCCGTGCCGCGATCGACGCGGCGGTGAGCGCAGTCGGGGCGGACCGCTCCGCGGCACCGGTGGCCGAGGAGTCGACGACGCCGACGCACCTACGCTGGTGGCTCCCGGGGTCGGCCGGGAGGCTCCGCGTCGAGATCCGGCTCGCGCCGCTGTCCCGCGGTCTCGTCCAGACCCTCGTCGTGCGGGCGGAACCGGCCGCCTGACCCACGCCGAGCACGCGCGGCGGCCGGGTCCACCTGGCGAGTCGACCCGCGGAGGCGCTCCGGGCCTCCGGAGCGGTCAGACCGGCGGCCGACCGCCCACGAAGCCGAGTGCGCGGGCCGCGACCCGTGTGCCCTCACGAGCCGCCACGCCGACCCGCACCGGGTCGGTCGCCCAGGCCCGGAGGAACCCGGCGGCGAAGGCGTTGCCCGCGCCGACCGTGTCGGTCACGGTCGTCGGGGTCGGCGGCACGGTCTCCGGTGGCCGTCCCCGCCGTGCCAGGAGCGCCCCGTCCGGTCCGAGGGTGACCACGACCAGCGGGACGTGCTCGGTGAGCAGGTCAGCGGCGGCCCGGACGTCCTCGGCACCGGTGAGTGCGAGCGCCTCGGCGGCGGAGGGCAGGAGCAGGTCGACCCCGGCGACGGCGTCGAGGAACGCCGCGGCACCGACCGTCTCGACGACGGACAGCGCGGACGGGTCGACGGACACCCGCGCGCCGCCGGTGCGCGCGCGGGCCACCAGGGCGGTGATGCGGTCCGCGCCCCCGCCGCCGAGCATGCCGGCGCCGGTGAGGTGCACGAGGTGGGCCCGCGCCGCGAGGTCGGTCGGCACGTCGATCGCGTCCACCGCGGCACTCGCGCCGGGTTCGGTCAGGGACGACCGCCCGGTGTCGTTGCGGATCGACACCACGGTGCCGGTGACGGCGCACGCCTCCTGGAGGAGGTGCGGCCGGACCCCTGCGTCCTCGAGGGCCCGCTCGTGCCGGTAGGCGTCCTCGACACCCACGCGGGCCACGAGGTCGACCTCGGCCCCGAGCCACCCGAGCCAGGCTGCGGTGTCACCGCCGGCACCCGCCGGGCGGTTCCGGATGACCGCGGCGTCGTCGTCGTCGCCGATCGAGGGCGCCCGGGTCTGCACGATCACCGCGTCGAGGACGTCCCCGACCACGAGGAAACGCCGACCGGCACCGCGCTGCCGCCGGCTGACAGGACGGTCGGTGGACGGGGGCACAGCCCGATGCTACGCGTGGCCGACGAGCGCTCAGGGCCCCTGGCGGTCTCCGGACGACGACGACGACGGCCGGTGTCCGGTAGCATGCTGGATACCAGTCCGCCCGACCGACCACGTCCGCCCCGGAGACGCCATGCCACGCAAGCCCGACCCGACGATCCGGCCCGCCATCCTGCGGAAGGTCGTCGAGCACCTCCGGCACACGCGGCTCGAGGACGTGTCGGTCCGCAGCCTCGGGCGGGTGCTCGGCACGAGCGCGTACCCGATCGTGTACCACTTCGGCTCACGGGACGCCCTGGTGGACGCCGTCGTCGAGCACCTCTGGGCCACCGATGCCGAGCTCGACCCGCAGGCGTCCGAGTGCGCGCTGGCCGACCACCTCGTCCGGGTGTTCGGCGGGCTCGACGACCCGGACCGGGCGCTGGCGGCACGACTCGCCTTCGAGCTCGGCTCGGTGGAGTCGCTCGTCGGGAACGACCGCCACCGGACACGGCACCGGCGACAGGTCGCGGTCATCGCCGCGTGGTGCCGCGCCCACGGCTACGGCGCATGCGGCGCGGAACGGGCCGCACGCGCCGCGGTCCTGACCGCGCGTGGTGCGCAGTGGGACGCCGTCGTCGACCGCGACGGGGCCGACACCGACCGGGTGCTCCGCGAGGTCGCCGAGCGGCTCAGCTCCCCCGCGCGCGCCTCGGTCGCGTGACCGCCACCAGTACCTGACGGTGCCACGACGGACGGGAGGCCCGGTACCAGCTGGTACCGGGCCTCCCGTCGGGTGCGTCGACGCTCAGAGCGTGACGAACTGCTGCGAGCGCGCGTTCGCGAAGCGGGCCGCGACGTTCTCCCAGTCGACGATGTTCCACACGGCCTTGACGTAGTCCGCCTTGACGTTGAGGTAGTCGAGGTAGAAGGCGTGCTCCCACATGTCGAGCATGAAGATCGGCACGAGACCGAACGGGATGTTGCCCTGCTGGTCGAACAGCTGGAACGTGGTCAGCTTCTGGCCGACGACGTCCCAGGCCAGGACGGACCAGCCGGAGCCCTGGATGCCGTTCGCCACCGCGGCGAACTGGGCCTGGAACTGCTCGAACGAGCCGAAGAACTCGTCGATCGCGGCGGCGAGCTCGCCCTCCGGGACCTTCGTGTCCGGGCCGAGGTTGGTCCAGAAGATCGAGTGGTTGACGTGGCCACCGAGGTGGAAGGCCAGGTCCTTCTCGAGCTTGTTGACGTTGGCGAAGTTGCCGGACTCACGGGCCTCGCCGAGCTGCTGCAGCGCGGTGTTGGCACCGGTCACGTAGGCCTGGTGGTGCTTGTCGTGGTGCAGCTGCATGATCTTGCCGCTGATGTGCGGCTCGAGGGCGGCGTAGTCGTAGGGGAGCTCGGGCAGGGTGTACTCGGCCATGGTGGTCCTTTCGGTCAGTGGACGTGGCGGATGTGCCCTCGGCTCAGGAGAGCCGGGAACGTTCGGTCAGGGAGTGGAACTCCCGGTTGTGGTAGACGAGCGGCTCGCCGCGGTCGGAGCCGAGGACGATGTCGAGCACCTCGGCGACGACGACGGTGGAGCTGCCGATCGGGGTGGTGGACAGCGGTCGGCACCGGAGCACGGCCGCGGCGGACGGCAGGTAGCGGTCGCCCGACGGCAGGGTGCCCCAGATCGGGTCGTCGGCCGCGGGGCTGCCGGTCGAGGCGAAGCGCTTGGCCAGTGCCACGCCGTGCACGTCCATGAGGTGCACCACGAACAGCGGGGCGCCGAGCACGGTGCCGGCGGACCCGGAGTTCGTGGACAGCGAGAACACCAGGACGGGCGGGTCGACCGCGACGCTCGCCACGCTCGAGGCGGTGAGGCCGGTCGGGCCGCTGGGACCCTCGGCGGTGATGACGGCGACACCGGCGGGGTGTCCGCGGAAGGCTTCCTTGTAGGCGGCCGCGATGTCGACCGGGGCGTCGGCAGGCATGTCAGTCGTGGTCGTTCCTCGTTCGTGTCCCGGCCGCGCTCGTCGCGACCGTCTCCCAACGTAGGACCTCGACGGTGTGGATGGTCTCCCATTCACAGGTTGTGCCGATCCCGGGCGTGCCGCGGACGGCCTGGACGGGCCTCCCCCGCCGGCCGGACGGCTCAGCGACGCCGGAGCATGACCAGCGCGCCGCCGGCGGCCACCACCATGAGCGCGGCGGCGACGCCGGCCGTCGTGGTGACGCCCGAGTCGAACGCCGCCCGGGCCGACTCGAGGAGCGCCTGCCCGGCACCACCACCGAGGTCCGCCGCGGCCGCCACCGCGCCGCCGAGGGTCTCCTGCGCGGCGGTGTGGGCCGTGGAGGTGAGGCCGTCGGGCACCGTGACGTGCGTGCGGTACGCCGTCGCGAGGATCGTGCCGAGGACGGCCGTGCCGAGCACCGCACCGATCTCGTACGCGGTCTCCGACACCGCGGAAGCCGCTCCGGCCTTGTCAGCTGGTGCCGTGGCGATGATGAGGTCGTTCGTGACCGTCTCGGACGCACCGATGCCGATCCCGAGCAGCACGAACGCGAACGCGAGCGCCGCGACCGAGGCGTGGTGCCCGAGCAGTGCGACCAGCGCGTAGGCGGCGGCGGAGAACAGGAGCGCGACGGCGACCACCCAGCGGGGTGCGACCCGGGCGACGACCGGCACGACCACGAGCCCGGCGACGATGGTCAGCACGGACCCGGGGATGAGCACGACCCCGCTGGCGAACGGATCGAGCCCGGCGACGAGCTGGAGGTGCTGCGCCACGAAGAAGAGGAACCCGGTGAGCGAGAACATCGCCGCCATGTTCATGAGCACGCTGCCCGTGAACGCGGTGTTCCGGAAGAGCCGGAGGTCGAGCATCGGGGTGCGGCTGCGGAGCTGGCGCCGGACGAAGGCGATCCCGCAGACGACGCCGAGCCCGATCATCGCGATCGCGAGCCCGCGCTCCTCCGGGTGCATGAGCGACTTGATCGCCCACACGGTCGGCGCCAAGGTGCCGAGCGAGAGCAGCATGCTCGGCACGTCCACCGGCCCGGGCATGGGGTCGCGGGACTCCGGGACGCAGAACGGCACGGCGACGAGCATCACGACGAGGATCGGCACCGCGACGAGGAACACGCTGCCCCAGTGGAAGTGCGCGAGCAGGACCCCGCCGACGAGCGGGCCGAGGGCGTTCCCGGCCGCGAACATCGTCGACCAGACCGCGAGGGCGAGGCGCCGCTCCCCCGCGTCGGGGAACACGTTGCGGATGATCGAGAGCGTCGCGGGCATGAGCATCGCGCCGAACACGCCCATCACGAGCCGCGCGGCCACGAGCATCCAGGCGTCGGTCGCGAAGGCCGCGGCGGCCGACAGCAGGGCGAAGCCGGTCGCGCCGATGACGAGGATCCGGCGGCGGCCGATGCGGTCGCCGATGCTGCCCATCACGACGAGGAGGCCGGCGAGCACGAGCGGGTAGGCGTCCACCATCCAGAGCTGGGTGGTCGCGTCCGGGTGCAGCGACCGCGCGATGGACGGCAGCGCGAAGCTCAGCACGGTGTTGTCGACCGAGATGAGCAGCACCGGCAGCATGAGCACCGCGAGCGCGGCGAACCGGTGGCCACGGCTGGTGGCGATCCGGTCGACGACGGGGATGGAGGTCGTAGCGGTCACAGGGCACTCCACGGACTTCGAGCGATCCGCGCGCTCGGCGCAGACGAGACGGGGTGCGGAAGTCGTCACGCACCCCGTCAGGGTCCCGTTAGTGTACCGTCTGGACGGTTGTGGTTGCAAATGCAACCATTCGACGCGGCAAGACCGGCGTCACCGCGCCGCGCGCCGCGACGGCGGCGGCGCACTCAGGCCGATCCGCGGACGAGGAGGCGGTGCCGGACGGTGCGCTGGGCCTCCGGACCGGACCGCGGGACCGACCCGGCGAGCATGCCCAGGGCGAGGTCGATCGCGTGCCCGGCCACCTCGTCGAGGTCCACGGCGAGCGTCGTCAGCGTCGGCGTCACGAGCGCGCCGAGCGGGAGGCCGTCCACGCCGACCACCCGCATGTCGCCCGGGACGTCGAGCCCGGCCCGTCGACCGGCGCCGAGCGCGCCGAGCGCCACGACGTCGTTGAACGCGACGACCGCGTCGACGGGACGACCGCCGGCGAGCACGCCGGCGAGGGCGATCGCCCCGGCCTCGGCGCTCGGAGCGGAGCAGACCACGGTCTCCGGCGCCCGGCCGCGACGACGGAGGGCGTCGACCACGAGGGTGCCGCGGTGGCTCGGTCCGCCGGCGGCGCCGGCGACGTCGAGCACCACGGGGTGCTCGACACCGACGGCCACGAGGTGGTCGGCGAGGTCCTCGACCGCGGCGGCCGGGTCGAACCGGACGCCGCCGCGCACGGTCGGCCCCGCGGGGTCGAGCTCCACCACCGGCACCGGCCCGAGGAGGCCGATCCACTCGGCGGCCCGGTCGCCGAGGTGGCCGATGACGACGTCGCTCTGCAGGCCGAGGTCCTGCACCGACCGGTCCGAGTCGCCGGCGAGGCCGACGTCGGCGAGCATGACGTTCCACCCGCGGCCGGCGGCACGGCGGAGGACCGCCGCCGCGAGTGCCGGGGAGTACGGGTTGCGGAGGTCGTCGACCACGAGCCCGAGCTGGTGCGTGCCGCCGGTCACGAGCCCGCGGCCGAACCGGGACGGCCGGTAGCCGAGGGCCTCCGCGGCGGCGAGGACGCGCTCCTTCGTCGCCGCGGCGATGCCGGGCATCCCGTTCACCGCACGGGTGACGGTCTGCCGGGAGACCCCGGCGGCCGCGGCGACGTCGATGATCGTCGCGCGGCTGCCGACGCCGCTGTCGGCGTCGTCGTCGCTCACGCCCGCAGGTCGAGCCATGCCACCTGCTCGGGCGTGAGGTCGACGGTCAGCCCGAGCATCGACGACCGGGCCTCGGCGATGCTGCGCGGGCCGAAGAGCGGGAAGGTCGGGAACGGCTGGTGCAGCACGTAGGCCAAGGCGACGGCCGTGGCCGGGACGCCGAACCGCTCGCCGAGCTCCGTGGCACGACGCAGGCGCTCGAAGTTGGCGTCCGAGGAGTAGCAGCGCACGAGCTCGGCGTCGCTCGTGTCGTCGGGCCGGGCGCGGCCGGCGAAGAACCCACGCGCCTGGGACGACCACGGCAGCAGCGGGACCTGGCGCTCCTCGAGCCACTGCTTCGACGCGGCGTCGGTGACGTGCTCGCACCCGGCCCACGGCACGTCGTACGCCTCGGCGAGACCGAAGTGGTTGCTGAGGACCGCGAACTCGTGCTTGCCGTTCGCCCGGGCGTAGGCGTTCGCGGCGTCGAAGCGGTCACGCGTCCAGTTCGACCCGCCGTAGACGCCGATCCGGCCGGCGCGGCGGTGCTCGTCGAGGACGTCGACGAACTCCCCCACCGGCACGTCCGGGTTGTCCCGGTGCAGCATGTAGACGTCCGCGTGGTCGGTGCCCTGACGGTCGAGGCTCTCGAGGAGCTGCCGGGTGACCGACTCCGGATCGCAGTGCGGTGTGTGCGCCCCCTTCGTGATCACGACCACGTCGTCGCGGATGCCGCGGTTCGCGATCCACTGCCCGAGGCGCCGCTCGAGCACACCGTCGCCGTAGACGTAGCCGGTGTCGAAGACGTTGCCGCCCTGCTCGACGAAGTGGTCGAAGAGGGCGCTGGCGTGCGCCAGGTCGGGCTGGTTGTCGACGCCCATGACCAGACGCGACATCGGCTTCCCGACGCCGGGGATCTCCGCGTGCCGCATCGGGGCGTCGGCGCGGACGGCGAGCGGACGCCGGTCGACGGTCGGGATGTCCGCCGTCTCGGCCTCGAACGGGTAGCGCAGTCCGATCGCGGCCCGCCAGCGGTCGAGGGTCCGCGCGGTCGCCAGCGTCTCGTCGGTCGTCATCGCGGGTGCGTCGACCCGCCCCTCGCGGAGCGCGTCGGTCGTCGCGTCGGCCTCGATGGCGTACGGCGCAGCCCCTCCGAAGGACTCGGTGCGCGGCTCGGCGTCGGTCGTGCGGACCTCGATCACCGGGTCCCCGCCGAGCGTCCACGGGTCGGTTAGCCGGATGCGCCCCCGTGTGCCGTACACGGTGACGGCGTTCTCGTCCTCCACGCGGACACCGGTGCGGACGGCGGCGGTGATCCCGCCACGGTAGGTGAGCTCGGCCGTCGCCCACTCGTCGACGCCGGTCGGGCCGATGGTGCCGGACGCGACGAGGTCGACCGGCTCCGCGACCGCGACGCCCGTCGCGGCCTGGACGACCGCTGCGGCCATCGTGACGGGGTACCCACCGACGTCGAGGATGCCACCGCCGGCCGTGTCGACCTCGAAGAGCCGGCCGGAGCGCTCGCCGGCGCGGAACGCGAAGGAGGCGTCGACGTGCGTGACCGTGCCGACCGCGCCGTCCCGGACGAGGTCGAGCAACGCCGTGGTCTGCGGGTGGAAGCGGTACATGAACGCCTCGACGAACGGCAGCCCCGCCTGCCGCGCCGCGTCGACGAGCGCCATCGTGGTGCCGGAGTTCGGGGTGAGGGGCTTCTCGCAGAGCACGGCCTTGCCCGCCTCGAGCGCGGCGAGCACGAGCGCGGCGTGGCCGGTGTGCACGGTGGCGACGTACACGGCGTCGACGCGGGGGTCGGCGAGCGCCTCCTCGTAGGTCCCCGCGGTGACGTCCGGGTACCCGGCGGCGGCGGCCTCGGCGGCGAAGGTCATCGCACGGTCCGGTGCGGAGCTGCCGACGGCGACGAGCGTGCCGCCGCTCGAGGGCAGCTGGTCGAGAAAGCGCCGAGCGATCAACCCCGGACCGAGCACCGCCCACCCGGGTCGGTCGAGAGCGTGGTCGGTGGGGTTCGCGGTCTGCGCTGACATGCGGATCCTGTCTTCGTGAACGTTCACGGTCAATCCGAGGCTACTGATCGGGAGGCCCGTGCGGCAAGAGCGCTCCGATCGGAGGCGCCCTGGCGGGCAGGGGACGCACGGGTCCGTAGACTTCCCGCATGGCCAGTGCCCGTGACCGCGTCCTCGACAGCTTCGTCGCCATCGTGTGCGAGGAGGGCGAGCGTCCCGCCACCCTGGACGCCGTCGCCGCCCGCGCGGGCGTCTCCAAGGGCGGCCTGCTGTACCACTTCGGGTCGAAGGCGGCACTGGTCGAGGGCCTCTGCGAGCGGTTGGCCGACCTCTCGGCGGTGGACGTCGAGCGGATGCGCGAGGCCGAGGCCGGACCGGCGCGGTACTTCGTGGAGAACTGCCGGTTCGTCGGCAGTGAGCTCGACCTGGCGCTGCTCGCGGCCTCCCGACTGCAGCAGGCCGGCTACGCGGAGGCGGGCCGGACCCTCGACGAGACCGAGAACGCCTGGCTGGCCACCCTCGTCGACGCGCTCGGGGACGTCCCGACCGCGCAGGCCGTGAAGCTCCTCGGCGACGGCCTGTACCACGCGGCCTCCCTCGGGGCGGCGAGCGACGTCCGACCCGACCGCGCCACGGTGGACATGGACGCGCTCCTCGGCGTCGTCGACCGACTCGTCGCGACGAAGCCGTCCGCGTGAACCGCTCCCCCGCCCGCTGGGGATAGACTGGGACCGATCCACCCGCTGATTCCCGGAGGTACCACCGTGGGCCGCGTCATCGCTGCTGTCTTCTCGATCCTGCTGCTCCTGGTGTCGATGTACCTGTTCGGGTTCGCGTTCCAGGTCGCCTCCGGCCAGGCCTTCGTCTTCATGGGCGGCGTGCTCCTCATGTCGATCGCGTTCTTCCTGCCGATCCACGTCTTCGGCAAGCGCTAGCCGCTGCCCCACGACGACGGCCCCGCACCACTCGGTGCGGGGCCGTTCTCGTCGGCGCTGCACCGCGCCGCGCGCCGCGTCGCGCCCCGCGTCGCGCCCCGGTACGCACATCGCGCCCCGTCGGAACGGGGCGCGATGTGCC
>JASCOJ010000136.1 GCA_029959645.1 Microbacteriaceae bacterium PS02332
CCCCCCCCCGCGGGGGGGGGCCCCCCCGTCGTCGGTTGTCCCGGGACTACGGGGTGAGGCGCGTCGGGCCGCGGAAGAGGTACGTGACCTCGCGGATCGACGGCTCGTGCAGCGCGAGCATGAGCACGCGCGCGAGGCCCATGCCGAACCCGCCGTGCGGCGGCACGCCGTAGCGGAAGAAGTCGAGGTACCACCCGAGCTCGGCCGGGTCGAGGCCCTTCTCGACGGCCTGCGCCTCGAGGACGTCGACGCGGTGCTCGCGCTGGGCACCCGTCGAGATCTCGGCGCCGTTGAACAGCAGGTCGTAGCTGTTCGTGAGCGACGGGTCGTCGGCGTGGCGCATGTGGTAGTACGGCCGGATCGTGGCGTCGTAGTCCGTGACGAAGACGAACTCGGAGCCGTGGTGCTCCTTCGCCCAGGCGCTCACGCGACGCTCACCCTCGGGGTCGAGGTCACCGTCGGCACGGACGACCTCGTAGCCGCTGTCGGCGACGATCTTCCGTGCCTCGGCGAGGGTGACGCGGGGGAACGGGGCGGTCGGCACGACGAACTCGAAGCCGAAGACCGCCTCGATCTCCGCGCCGTACTTCTCCTTGACGGCGGTGAAGCCGGCGACGAGCAGTTCCTCGTGCATCGCCATGACGTCCGCGTGCGACTCGACCCAGGAGAGCTCGGCGTCGATGCTCGTGAACTCCGTGGCGTGGCGGCTCGTGAACGAGGGGTC
Source organism: Microbacteriaceae bacterium PS02332 (assembly GCA_029959645.1). Lineage (GTDB taxonomy): Bacteria > Actinomycetota > Actinomycetes > Actinomycetales > Microbacteriaceae > Curtobacterium. Next base: position 725 of record JASCOJ010000136.1, read on the forward strand.
GGCGCGGAAGGCGTCGGCGATCTCGAACACGGCACCGAAGCCGGCCGGCTGCGCCATCTGCTTGAAGTTCTGCGGCGACTGCGCGAGGTACGCCGTCGTCTCGAAGTACTCGAGCTGGAAGAGCTCGGCGCGTGACTCGGAGGCCGAGGCCATGAGCTTCGGCGTGTGGATCTCGATGTAGTCGCGCTCGACCCAGTACGTACGGAACGCGTGCTCCATCGTCGTCTGGATGCGGAAGATGAGGTTCTGCTTGCGGTTGCGCAGGTCGAGGAAGCGCCAGTCGAGGCGCTTGTCGAGCGAGGAGTCGTCGGCGATCGGCGTCTCCGGGATCGCGGCGCTGACCACCGTGAGCTCGCCGACCTTGACCTCGAGCCCGCCGAGCTTGACGCGCTCGTCGGCCTTCAGCGTGCCGGCGACGTGGATGAACGACCCGTGGGACAGCCCGGAGATCGTCTCCGTCGTGGCGAGGGCCGTGGCGGACGCGTCGTCGCCCTCGGTCGCCTCGCGCGTGGCGGGGTTCACGAGCTGGACGGCGCCGGTCTCGTCGCGCAGCACGACGAACTGCACCTTCTTCTGATCGCGGACGGTCTCGACCCATCCGGCCACGGAGACGGGGCCGTCGGGGAGCTGTGCGAGGTCGGCGATGCGGGTGCGTTCGATCACGGGGACCGAGTCTAACCGGCGGTCGCGCTGCCCGCGCTCGTTCTGCACAGGCCGCGGCGCCTGCGCTGCCGTCCACAGGTCCGGACGGGAGGCCCGGCGCGGGGCCGCCGCGTCCGTACCGTCGACGTCGTGGCCGGGTCGTGGACAGGAGTGGTGCTCGTGACGGAGGGCGTCGTGGGGTCCACGGCCTGGCCACCTGCCGCCGTGGCGACGGTGATCGCATCACTCGGTGCCGCGGCGTTGTCCTGCGTCGGAGCGCTCGTGGTGAGCGCGTGGAGCGCCCGGCGACGGCGGCACGACGTCGCTCGCGACGAGCGTGACCGGTACTGGCAGCGGCTGTCGAGTGCCCTGGACTGGATGCTGTCGCCGGACGTCAGTCGCGCGCGGGTCGGGTTCCTGCTCGCAGAGGCGATGTACGACATGCGGGAGATTCCGCCGCGCGAGGAGTCGTTCGCCATCGTGGTCGCGGAACTCATCGATCGGGAACGAGGAGCTGACGGATGAAGGAGTACGTCACCGGTGTCCGCGACCGGCTGCGGGCGCGGTGGGAGCACGACCGTCGCCACGTGTTCACGTCCGAGCAGAACGCCGACATCGACGACCGGCTCGAACGCTCTCGCCGGTGGGTCGAGGAGTGGCGCGCGTACGTCGCCGAGCTCGGCGACGAGCGTGGCGGAGGGCAGTCAGGGGAGGGTGGCGCGGAGTGACGTGAGGGTGCCGAGGAACTCCTCGGCCATGCCGGCCCGCTCGACGAGCGCGGTGTGCCGGGTGCGCGCCTCGGTCAGCCAGCCGTCGAGGCGTTCCGCGAGGGCAACGGCGTCCGCGGGGCCGGCGTCGGCGAGTGCGTCGACCACCCGGAGCAGCTCCGCCATCTCCTCGAGCGAGAACCCGAGCGGCTTCATCCGCCGGATCACGAGCAGTCGTTCGAGGTCGCGGTCCGTGTAGACGCGGAAGCCCCCGGTCGTCCGGCCACTCGGCACCAGGAGTCCGACCTCGTCGTAGTGCCGGATCGTGCGCTGCGACATCTCGGCACGGTCGGCGAGTTCGCCGATGTGCATGGTGGCGGGAGCGGCTTCGTCGGACACGTCGCCCATGGTGGCAGACGCAGCGACGGGCCGGCTGGGCGCGATCAGACCTTGACGTTACGGTAGGGTTGTCGTGATGTCGATCACCGCACCCGCCCCGTCCGTCCTCTCGGCCCTCCGGTCGCCCCGCCTCCTCACGAAGGAGGTGCTCGCGGGCATCGTCACCGCGCTCGCGCTCATCCCCGAGGCGATCTCGTTCTCGGTCGTGGCCGGCGTCGACCCCGCGGTCGGGCTGTTCTCCAGTGTCGTCATCGCCGTGGTGATCGCGATCGTCGGCGGACGTCCGGCGATGGTGTCCGCCGCGGCCGGGTCGGTCGCCCTCGTCATCGCGCCGCTCGTGCGCGACCACGGCATCGACTACCTCGTCCCCACCATCGTGCTCGGCGGTGTCGTCCAACTCGTGCTCGGGTTCCTCGGCGTCGCCCGTCTGATGCGGTTCATCCCGCGGAGCGTGAACGTGGCCTTCGTGAACGCCCTCGCGATCCTCATCTTCACCGCGCAGCTCCCGAACCTCCTCGGGCGGGACGTGCCGTTCGTCGTCTGGCCGCTCACGGCGCTCGGCATCGGGCTCATCGTCGCGTTCCCGTACCTGACGAAGGCCGTGCCCGCGCCGCTCGTCGCGGTGGTCGTCATCACGGCGATCACGGTCGTGTTCGGCATCGCGGTGCCGACCGTCGGCGACGAGGGCGCCCTGCCGACGGCCCTGCCGGGCTTCAACGGCATCACCGTCCCGCTCACCCTCGAGACGTTCGGCATCATCGCGCCGTACGCGTTCGGCATGGCGATCGTCGGGCTGATCGAGACGCTGCTCACCGCGCAGCTGGTCGACGCGCTCACCGACACGCGGTCGAGCGCGTGGCGCGAGTCGTGGGGCCAGGGCATCGCGAACGTCGCCTCCGCGTTCTTCGGTGGCACGGGTGGCTGCGCGATGATCGGGCAGACCGTGATCAACGTGAAGACCGCCGGCGCCCGGACCCGGATCTCGACCTTCGCGGCGGGTGCCGCGGTGCTCGTCCTCACGATCGTGTTGCACGACGTGGTCGCGCGGATCCCGATGGCGGCGCTCACGGCGGTGATGCTCATGGTCTGCGTCGCGACCTTCGACTGGCACAGCATCCGTCCCCGCACGCTCGGCCGCATGCCGCTCGGCGAGACGGCCGTCATGGTCATCACCGTGGTCGTCGTCGTCGCGACCGAGAACCTGGCGACCGGCGTGCTCGTCGGCGTCGTCTGCGCCGCCCTCGTCTTCGCCCGCCGGGTCGCACACGTGGTCACGGTCGAGCGTGAGCCCGTCGACGACCGGACCGTGCGGTACCGGGTCCGGGGCGCGCTGTTCTTCGCCTCCTCGAACGACCTCGTGACCCGGTTCTCGTACGCGGACGACCCGGAGCGGGTCATCGTCGACCTGTCCGGCGCGCACGTGTTCGACGCGAGCACGGTCGCAGCGCTCGACGCCGTCGAGCAGCGGTACGCCCGACACGGGACGGCCGTCGAGGTCGCGGGGCTCAACACCGGCTCCGTGGCCCTGCACGGACGGCTGTCCGGACACCTCGGCTGAGCGGTCCCGAAGCCGGGGATCCGCTGTGCGGCGGTGGTGCTCGCCGGACCGACCTACACTGGAACCCATGCCCGCGAACCGGATCCACCTCGTGCGGCACGGAGAGGTCCACAACCCCGACCGTGTCCTCTACGGCCGGCTCCCGGGCTTCGGCCTGAGCACGCTCGGCATCCGGATGGCCGAGGCCTCCGCGACGGCGTGGAAGGCCGCGGGCATCGACGTCCGGGCGATCGTGGCGTCGCCGCTCCAGCGCACGCAGGAGTCCGCCGCACCCTGGGCCGCCGCCTACGACCTGCCGGTCCGGCTCGACGAACGGCTCATCGAGCCGACGAACCGCTACGAGGGGCAGGCGCCGGGCTTCACGAAGCGCTCGATCCGCCGCCCGACCGAGTGGCCGTGGATCGCGAACCCGATGCGTCCGAGCTGGGGCGAGGCCTACGAGTCGATCGCGAACCGCATGATCGCGGCCATCGGCACCGCGTGGGAGAGCGCCGACGGCGGGGACGTCGTCCTCGTCAGCCACCAACTGCCGATCTGGATGGTGCACCGACGCCTGGCGGGGGAGCCGCTCTGGCACGACCCGCGCAAGCGCCGGTGTGACCTGTCGAGCATCACGACCGTCGAGCGGGTGCCCGCCTCGCCGACCGGCCAGTTCACCGAGGTCGGGTACGCGGACCCCGCGGCGGAGCTCCGCGCGTCCGCCGTCGATGAAGGAGCAGTGTGACCAGCAGCACCGGACGGACCACCCGACGCCTCGGCGCAGCCATAGCGACGGCCGTGCTGGCGGCGCTCGTCGTCACCGGGTGCTCGTCGGCGAACGACGGCATCGCGAAGCAGTACGGCAGCGGCAGCACGCAGAACTACATCTCCGGGACCGGTGCCGTCACCGAGGTCGCCACGAAGGACCGCCAAGCGCCGGTCGACTTCACCGCGACCACGACGGACGGCGACCGCATCACGGCGGCGTCCCTGCGCGGCGAGGTCGTCGTCATCAACTTCTGGTACGCCGGGTGCCCGCCGTGCCGCGCCGAGGCGAAGTACCTCGACTCGGTGCACGAGCAGTACGCGGCCGACGACGTGCAGTTCATCGGCGTCAACGTCCGCGACGAGGCCGGCACCGCGAAGGCCTTCGAGCGGAAGTTCGGCGTCGACTACCCGACCGTGCTCGACGCCCGGACCGGCACCATGCAGCTCGCCCTCTCCGGCGACATCGCGCCGAACGCCGTGCCCACCACGATCGTGCTGGACAAGCGCGGCCGTGTCGCCGCCCGCATCCTCGGCGCCGTCGACGGCCCCGGCATCCTGAACACCCTCGTCGACGACGAGCGCAGCGGCAAGGCGTCCTGACCCGTGTCGAGCGGGAACCCCTTCGTCGACGCGATCTTCAGCGGACAGCTCCTCATCGGTCTGCCGGTGGCGGCGCTCGCCGGACTCGTGTCGTTCCTGTCGCCGTGCGTCCTGCCGCTGGTGCCCGGGTACCTCGGCTACGTCAGCGGTGTCGCGGACGGCAGCGCCCGCTCACGCGGTCGGGTGCTGCTCGGTGTGCTGCTCTTCGTGCTCGGCTTCACGGTCGTCTTCGTGCTCGGGTCGGCCGCCGCCGGGGCCGCCGGGTTCTGGTTGCTCCGCTGGCGGGACCTCATCGTCCAGCTCATGGGGATCGTCGTCATCGTGATGGGGCTGGTCTTCATCGGTCGGTTCACGTTCCTGCAGCGCACGGTCAAGTCGTCGTTCACGCCCCGCACCGGGTTGCTCGGCGCCCCGCTGCTCGGCATCGTCTTCGCCCTCGGGTGGACGCCGTGCATCGGCCCGACCCTGGCCGCGATCAACCTCATCAGCTTCCAGTCCGGCAGCGCCTGGCAGGGCGTCGTGCTCGGCATCGCGTACTGCATCGGCCTCGGCATCCCGTTCCTGCTCGTCGCGCTCGGCGCCGGTTGGGCCGCGGGTGCGATCGGCGTCGTGAAGCGCCACATGCGCACCGTCAACATCATCGGAGGAGCGATCCTGATCGTCATCGGTCTGCTCATGGTCACCGGCGTCTGGTCGGCCGTCATGACGAGCGTCGGGGCGGTGATCCAGGCCTATGTCCCCGCAGTCTGACCCCACCGACGGCCCCGGCCCCGAGCAGAGCGGCGCCGACACCGCGTCCGACCCGCAGCGCCCGTCCGACCACGTCGACGGCACCCCGGTCCCGCGCCGGAGCGACGACGACACCGTGAACCAGCCGAAGCTCGGTCTGGTCGGGTCGCTCCGGTTCGCCTGGCGTCAGCTGACGAGCATGCGCACCGCGCTGTTCCTGCTCATGATGCTCGCCCTCGCGGCGATCCCGGGCTCTCTCGTGCCGCAGCGCACGGCCGACCCGAACGGCGTCGTGCAGTACAAGGTCGACCACCCGCAGCTGTACCCGGTCCTCGACAAGCTCCAGGTCTTCGACACCTACACCTCGGTGTGGTTCTCCGCGATCTACCTGCTGCTGTTCGTGTCGCTCATCGGCTGCATCATCCCGCGCACGCGCCACCACTGGCAGGCACTCCGGACCCGGCCGCCGAAGACCCCGGCGCGGCTCGGCCGCCTGGCCGGCTACCGCTCGGTGGCCGTCGGACCGGACGCGCTGACTGCCGGTGCCGACGGGGCGGACCCGGCCGCGGGCCTCCCGTCCGTCGACCACGCCGTCGACCGGGCCGCCGCGCTGCTGAAGAAGTCGGGCTACCGCGTCGAGCGGTTCGGCGACTCCGTGAGCGCGGAGCGCGGGTACCTGCGCGAGACCGGCAACCTCGTCTTCCACGCCGCCCTCGTCGGGGTGCTCGTCGCGGTCGGCATCGGCGGCGGGTTCAGCTACACGGGCCAGCGACTCCTCGTCGAGGGGCAGACCTTCACGAACGTGCTCGGCTCCTACGACTCGTTCAACCCCGGGCGCTGGTTCGCGCAGTCGGACCTGCGGGGCTACAACCTGACGCTCGACAAGTTCACGACGAAGTACGAGGAGCGCAACCTCGACGCGCTCGGCCAGGCGACCGACTACTCCGCGACGGTCACCAGCCGGACGAAGGACGGGAGCGCCTCGACCACGCGCCTCGGCGTGAACGACCCGCTCTCCATCGGCGGCACGAACGTCTACCTGCTCGGCAACGGGTACGCGATGCAGGTGACCGTCCGCGACGGCAAGGGCAACGTGGCGTTCCAGGACGTCGTGCCGTTCCTGCCGAAGGACGCCAACTACACGTCGCTCGGCGTCATCAAGGCGCCAGATGCCTCGCCCGACCAGCTCGCCTTCCAGGGGTTCTTCTACCCGACGGCGTTCAAGCAACAGACCGGCGCCTACGCGTCCTCGTACCCGGACACCGAGAACCCCCTGCTGTCGCTGCAGGTGTACACGGGCGACCTCGGGCTCGACGACGGCGTGCCGCAGAGCGTGTACGCGCTCGACACCGGCGGGCTGCAGCAGATCGCCGGCCGCCAGGCGCCCACCCCGAGCGTCGAACTGAAGCCCGGGCAGACGAAGCAGCTGCCCGACGGCGCCGGGTCGGTGACCTTCGACGGCGTGAAGCGCTACGTCTCGCTCGACGTGCACCACGACCCCTCGCAGGGCTGGGTCGCGGGCTTCGCGATCCTGTCCGTGCTCGGCCTGCTCACCTCGCTCTTCGTCCCGCGCCGTCGGGTCTGGGTGAAGGCGGTCCGCCGTGTCGGCGCCGAGCACGGCGAGTACGACCTCGAGTACGCGGGGTTGGCCCGCGGCGAGGACCCCAACCTGGAACGGGCGGTGGCGGACATCGCCGACCGGCATCTGTCGGACCTCGGAGTTAGGATCCCCACGTGAACACGACCGAGACCCTCGCGACCTACTCGGTCGTCCTGACGTACTCCGCGATGGCGGTCTACGTCGTCGCGTTCATCGCCTTCGCGCTCGACATGGCCAAGCGCGCCGGCAACGTCGCGGCGGCCGGGCAGCCGACGGCGACCCCGTCGGCGCAGGCGAAGACCGTCGCCAGCGTGCGCGGCGGCACCGTCGTGCTCGAGCGGGTCGACACCCCGTCCGGCGACGGCCCGTCGCGGTCGGGCACGCGGTTCGAGCGTGTCGGCATGGCGATGACGATCCTCGCGCTCCTGCTGCACGTCGGCGCCGACGTCCTCCGCGGCGTCGCGGCCGGTCGTGTGCCGTGGGGCAACATGTTCGAGTTCTCCCTGACCGGCACGGCGCTGATCATCGCGATCTTCCTGCTCGTGCAGTTCTGGCAGAACCTGAAGTTCCTCGGCGTCTTCATCACCGGTCTGGTCATCATCCTGCTCGGCATCGCGACCGTGAACTACTACGTCCCGGTCGTCCCGCTGCCGCCGGCACTGCAGTCGTACTGGCTCGTGCTCCACGTCTTCGTGGCCATCGCCGGCACCGGGTTCTTCGCCCTCGGCGCCGGGCTCGCGGTGTCGCAGCTCGTGCAGACGTACCGGCAGGGCCGCCCCGGCCTGGCCGGCAAGCTCCGCTTCATGGAGACGCTGCCCGACGCCGACCGGCTCGAGGTGCTGAGCTACCGCGTCATCCTGGTCGGCTTCGTGCTCTGGACCTTCACGCTCATCGCCGGTGCCGTGTGGGCCGAGCGTGCATGGGGCCGGTACTGGGGCTGGGACACCAAGGAGGTCTGGACGTTCATCATCTGGGTCGTCTACGCCGGCTACATCCACGCCCGTGCGACGCGCGGCTGGCGCGGGGCCCGGTCCTCGTGGCTCGCACTCATCGGCTTCGGCGCCGTGATGTTCAACTTCTCCGTCGTCAACGTGTTCTTCAAGGGGCTGCACAGCTACTCCGGCCTGTGAGCCGGGCCCGGCGGGCTCAGAGCAGGGCGTGCACCCGGCGGAGCCGTGCCGTCCACCACGCCTGCCGGTCCGGTGCGGCCGCGTGCCGTTCGAGCAGGTCCTCGGCGGGCTCGACCCGGCGTACCGGGATCCGGCCGCCGACGGGCAGGAGCGGGTCCGTCGTGACGTCCGCGGCGAACATCGCCGCGGTCCCGAGCCCCGCTGCGTAGCCCGGGGCCATCGCCGCAGCGGCGAGGTACGCGCCCATGCCGAGCCCGACCGACGTGTCGAGGGCGCTGGACACCACGCAGGGCAGGCCGGCCTCGGCGACGATCGCCCTGGCCTCGGTGACCCCGCCGAGCGGCTGCGCCTTCACGACGAGGACGTCCGCCGCCCCGGCGCGGGCGACGGCGAGCGGGTCGGCGGCCTTCCGGACGCTCTCATCGGCGGCGACGGGCACCCCGAGCCCGGC
>JASCOJ010000137.1 GCA_029959645.1 Microbacteriaceae bacterium PS02332
GGCCGCCGGTCAAAACCCGCCCCCCCCCACCCGGGGTGCACCCCCCAGACCCACCACGCCCCGCACCCGCCCGCCCCGGGGCCTTCTTCCTTCGTACCGGTGTCGCTTGCTCCGTCCGGGTGTCTACCGCCGGCGTCCGCCACGGCCGTCCGCTGCCGGGCGGGAGCGGACCGCGCCGTCAGCGGGCGGCTGCGACCTCCGCGCGGACCAGCCGGCCCTCCGCGTGCAGCCCGGCCACGACCTCCAGTGCCTGGTGCCGGTAGCGCGCCTGGGCGGCTCCCGGAGCGACGATGACGCCGTCAGCGCCCGTGGACGCCACGAGCGCGTTGATCTTCGCTGCGACCTCGTCCCGCGTCCCGTAGGCCTGGCGCTCGGTGCGGGCAGCGATGAACCGACGCTCGAGGTCGCTGAACGCGTAGGCCCGCGCCTCCTCCATCGACACCGGCTCGGGCTTCGTCCCCTGACGCATGCGGATGAAGGAGATCATCCCCGGGGCGCTCTGGTCCTCGACGACGGCCGGGTCCTCGTCCGTCACGACCTGGACGCCGATGAGGGCGTTCGGCTCCGACCGGAAGCGCGACGGGCGGAAGGCGTCCCGGTACAGCGCCAGCGCCGCCTCGGTGTTGTCCGAGGCGAAGTGGTGCGCGAAGGCGAAGGACACGCCGAGGGCACCGGCGACCTGCGCACTGTAGCCGGACGAGCCGAGCAGCCAGAACTCCGGCACGTCGCCGTAGCCCGGCACCGCGCGGATGCGGGACAGCGGGTTGTCCTCGTCCATGCCCGTGAAGAAGCCGATGAGGTCGGCGAGCCGCTCCGGGAAGTCGTCCACGTCGAGCCGGTCCGTCCGGCGGAGGGCCATCGCCGTGACTCCGTCCGAGCCCGGCGCGCGGCCGAGTCCGAGGTCGACGCGGTCCCCGTAGAGCGCGCGCAGGGTGCCGAACTGCTCGGCCACGACGAGCGGCGCGTGGTTCGGCAGCATCACCCCGCCGGAACCGATCCGGATGGTGCTCGTCGCCGCACCCACCGCCGACAGGAGCACCGCCGGCGCCGAGGACGTGATCCCCGGCATGCCGTGGTGCTCGGCGACCCAGAACCGCTCGTAGCCGAGCTGTTCGGCGCGCACGGCCATGTCGATCGACCCCTGCAGGGCCTCGGTGTTCGACTGCCCGTACTCGCGGGTGGCGAGGTCGAGGACGGAAAGGTGCACGGATGCGTCGCTCATGGGGTCTCCAACGCCCGTCGCCGGACCGCCATTCCGCGACGGCCGGGAGGCCCGGGACGGCGCCGTCACGCGCCTCCCGTCCGGTGGGCGCTGCGTCAGCGCGCGCTCTCGCCGTCCAGGAGGCCGCCCGACTCGGTGAGGTAGCAGTTCGCGCACAGTGACTCGTACTCGACGTCCGCGCCGTCGATCGCGACCTGGGAGCCGTCGAAGACGAACGCGCCGCCGACCTTCCGGGCGTTGAACACCGCCTTGCGACCGCACCGGCAGATGGTCTTGAGCTCCTCGAGCGAGTGCGCGACCTCGAGCAGGCGTCGACTGCCCGGGAACGCCTCGGTCCGGAAGTCCGTGCGGATGCCGTACGCGATCACCGGGACCTGGTCGAGCACCGCCACGCGCAGCAGGTCGTCCACCTGCTGCGGGGTGAGGAACTGCGCCTCGTCGACGAGCACGCAGCTCACCGGACGCACCATGCCGTCGAGGCGGTCCGACTCCGGGTCGGTCGCGCCGGCCTCGGCGACGGCAGCACGGACGTCGACGTCGGGCGGCAGCACCACGTCGACCTCGCGGGTGACCCCGAGCCGGGACACGATCTCGCGGTCGCCCTTGGTGTCGACGGCGGGCTTCGCGAGCAGGACGCGCTGACCGCGCTCCTCGTAGTTGTAGGCGGCCTGCAGGAGTCCAGTGCTCTTGCCGCTGTTCATCGCGCCGTAGCGGAAGTAGAGCTTGGCCACTACGCCAGGAAGCCGTCCTCCGCCGCACGACGGATCAGGTCGGACTTCTTCGACGCCGGACGACCGACCTTCGCGTACTTCTCACGGACACGGCGCAGGTAGGTCTTGGCGGTCTCGTACTGCACGTTCATCTGCGCCGCGACCTCGTTCGTCGAGTAGCCGGAGACGTAGAGACGCAGGGCCTCCTCCTCGCCGTGGCTGAGCTTGGGCCGCTGGTGCGCCGACGCCCCGGTCGGCAGCGGTCGCCACTCACGCTGGGCCGGGGTCTCGCGGGCGACGCCCATGACCTCGCGCGCGATGTCCATGACCTCGCGCATCGGCAGCGACTTCGACAGGAACGCCGCAGCGCCGGCTGCGAGGGCACGGTCACGTGACTCGCGGGTGTCCATGCTCGACAGGACGATGACCTTCGCACCGGCCGCCCGACAGGTCCGGACGCGGGCCTCGATCGACACCGGCTCCTTGAGCTGGAAGTCGAGGAACACCAGGTCCGTCGGGAAGCTGTCGCTGTGCACCATCTCGAGCCACGTGTGCGCGGTGAGCGCCAGGTCGAAGTCGAACGCGTTGACGGCGATCCAGCTCGACAGGCTGTCGAGCAGCACCTCGTGGTCGTCGAGGATCGCCAGACGGACCCGTCGCGATCCGGGACCCGGAAGGGCGGGACCGCCCTCCGTCAGCCTGTTCGGGTCAGTGCTGGTCATACGAGAACCTTAATGCGAGGGATGCTGGACGGACCGCGACGTCGAGGTCGGGGAACGTCACGCGGAGGACGGCGAAGTACGGGTCGAACGAACGGTGGATGCCGACGTCGGAGTCGTCGACGGACACGCTGAAGGCCATCGCGACGCGGTCGACGTCGGTGGGCGAGGGGGTCACGGTCACGCGGAGGGCGGACCGGTCGACGCTGACCGAGCGGAGCAGCGCCCGGACGAAGGCGCGGACGACCGTGCGCTGGTCGGCGTCCATCGCGGCGGCGAGCCCGGCGGGGTCGTCGACGGTCGCGGCACGGTCCCCGGTCACGCGGAGCGCGTACTCGAGCCAGGTGCGGTCGGCCTCGGCGACCATGACCCGTCGGATGCCGTCCGCGATCGCGCGGGCCCGGGCCCGGTCGTCGTCGGTGACGGACTCACGGGTGCGGAGCTCGGCGAAGAACGGCGCGACCTGTTCCGCGAGGATCCGGGACCGGTCGCGCTGCACCTGCGCGGTGATGCCGTCGCGCTCGGCGCGCTCGACGGAGTACGACCCGGCGTGGATCTGCACGCGTTCGGCCAGCCCGGAGAACGTCCGGGCGAAGACCCCGGCAGCGGCGGTGAGGACGAGGGTCGGGGTGGCCGCGAGGAACGCGGCGACGACGACCGGGACGCCGGCCGGGTACGCGGCGGCGCCCGTGCCCCACACGATCGCGTCCACCACGACCAGCACGGCCCCACCGACCGCGAGGTCCGTCCAGGGTCGGTACGGGGCGGCCATCACCACGCCGATCGCGGTGATGAGCACCATGAAGTCGTTCACCCCGGAGCGGTCCGGGCCCCACTGCGCCGCCGAGCTCACCACCGCGGCCGCGGCGAGGAGACCGACGTGCACCGCGAAGGCCCACCGCGGGAACGGCGCCCGGAACGGACTGGAGGCCACCAGGACGACCGCGACGGACGCCGCGACGAGCAGCACGGTGAGCGCGCTGAGCGGCGCACTGCCCGGGACGTCCCGGTCGAAGACCGAGGTCGCGACGGCCCACAACACGCCCACGGCGCCGAGGACGACGACGAACGGTCGGGCGCCCATCGCACCGAGCGGGTCGTACTGCTGCACCGTGCGACGTCCGACCGGGCCGCGGCCCTGGAGCCGGTTCCGCCCCCGCTCGCGGTGCGGCCAGGTCACGACAGGGTCCCGTCGTCGTCGTGGATCCCCGAACGCACCGGGCCGGCGAGCGCCACGTAGGGCACGGTCATCATCACGCTCGTGCCGGATCCCGGTGACGACCAGATCTGCACGTCGCCGCCGACCCGACCCACCCTCTCCCGCACGGAGTTCCGGAGCCCCATCCGGTCGGTGCCGGTGGACTCCTCGTCGAAGCCACGGCCGTCGTCGACCACCATCACGGTGCACCCGACACCGTCGTCGAACACGCTCACCTCGGCGCTGTCGGTGCCGGCGTGCTTACGGACGTTCGCGAGGCACTGCCCGACGGCCCGCACGACGGCGGTCACCGCGCGGGGGTGCAGCCGGCCGAGGGACGACGGGTCGCCCGTCACGCGCACGGTCAACCCCAGTGCCTGCTGGTCGTCGATCATCCGGCCGAAGACCGCGGTCGCCTCGTCCGCAGCGGAGGACTGGCCGGTCGTGCCGAGGGCGTCCGGTCCGACGCCGTCGACGAGCCAGGAGCGCCCCGTGAGCATCGCCACGTCGGCGTCCATCGTCCGGGCGAGGTGTTCGTCCATCGGGCCGGCCGGGGCGACCGCGATGGCGTTGAGGTGGTTGAGCACGGTGTCGTGCAGGATCGCCGCTGCCTCGGCCTCGATGCCGGCTCGGTAGGCGGCTGCGTGCTCCTCACGCGCGGCGCGGAGCAGTTCCGGCTGGATCCGCGCCGACCGGACGGCGGACCGCTCGGAGGCGATCACGAGCCCGACGACGAAGGCGAGGGTCGCCCAGGCGAGCACCAACGGATGGCCCACCCCGCCGACCTGGACGGTGGCGATGCTCGTCGCGACGCGACCGACGGCGAACCCGAGCAGTGACCAGAGCACCACGCGCTTCGCCTCGGTCCCGGTGCCGCCCACGAGCACGAGGGGCACGACGACGAGGGAGACGAGGTACGAGGTGACCCAGGGGGTGTCGACGGCCGCACCGACGACCCGCGCGAACCACCAACAACAGACCCCGCCCACGAGGAGGAACGCGATCGCCGTGCGACGGGTCCCGCTCTGCGTGTGCACGCCGATCATCCCGAGCATGGGGACGACCGCGAGCATGGCGCCGACGACGTGCACGGACGGGACGGCGATGCGGACGAGCAGCAGGGCGACGACGGCGGCGGCCAGCGACCCGATGGCGGCTGCGTGGAAGGCGCGCACGGTCGACCAGGCGTTCACGCGTGGAGCGAGATGCGTGGGGATGCCGAGCACCGGGCCAGTCCTTCCGTGCAGTCGTTCGGTCACACGGTGCTCGGGACGGGCACTGCGCGCCGCGCACCGGGAGCCGTGCACGAGGCCCACCGGGGGAACAGCGGGACCGTCTCCGAGTCAACCACCCGGAGACGTCTCGTGTACCCCGAACGGTCCATACGGCGACGGACGTGACGATGGTACCCGGCACCACCGACGTCCGCCTGTCCCCCGAAGGCGGTGACGACCCCTCAGAACAGCCGCGGCTCCGCGGCTCCGACGGGCCGTGCCCGGTCGGTCGTCGGCACGCCCGCGAGCGCGGACGACCGCACCGCGCCGAGTGCCGGCCGTCCGCCGCCGCCCGACGTGGCTCGGCCGGTCGGGCGGTACTCACCCCGGTGGGCGTACCCGGGGTCGGCGCGCTTCAGTGGCGACTCGTCGGACGAGCGCGGCGGCGCATCGGCCGTGAACCCCATCGACCCGGTCGCGGGGTCGACGTCGCCGAGCGCGAGGCCGTGGTCGCGGAGGATCGGCCGGACCCGCTCCGCCAACCAGCGTCGGTAGTCCTTCGGCGCGTAGGTGTTGTCGAGGTACATCGAGCGGTACCGGGCGACCAGGTCCGGGTGCGTGCGCGCGAGCCACTCGAGGTACCACGGTTTGACGCCCGGGCGGAGGTGCAGGGCCGAGTACATGAGACTGGTCGCGCCCGCCGCCGCCGCCCGGCCGACCGCCGCGTCGAGGTGTGCGCGGGTGTCCGTGATGTAGGGCAGCACGGGCATGAGGAACACCGAGCACGTGAGCCCGGCGTCGCGGACCGCCCGGACGGTCGCGAGCCGTGCGGCGGTCGTCGGCGTGCCCGGCTCCACCGACTGCTGCAGGTCGTCGTCGTACACGGCGATCGACATCGCGAGGTCCACGGGGACCGACTTCGCCGCCTCGACCAGGACGGGGATGTCCCGGCGCAGCAACGTGCCCTTCGTGAGGATGCTGAAGGGCGTCCCGGAGTCAGCGAGGGCCCGGATGATGCCCGGCATCAGGCGGTACTTCCCCTCCGCCCGCTGGTACGGGTCGGTGTTGGTCCCGAGGGCGACCGGGTGGCGGTCCCAGCTCGGCCTGGCGAGCTCGCGACGCACGACGTCGGCGACGTTCGTCTTGACCACGATCTGCTGGTCGAAGTCGGCGCCGCCGTCGAACTCGAGGTAGGTGTGCGTCGGCCGCGCGAAGCAGTACACGCACGCGTGGCTGCAGCCGCGGTAGGGGTTGATCGTCCAGCCCCATGTACCGCCGTCGGCGCCCGCCACCTTGTTCAGCGCGGACTTCGCGAGCACCTCGTGGAACGTGACGCCGGCGAACTCCGGCGTCGTCACGCTCCGGACGAACCCGCTGTTCGACTCGAGGCCGGGGAGCATGTCGCTCCGCTCGGCGGTGATCGCCTGTCCGTCCCATCGCATGTGTCCATTCGAACACACGTTCGAACACGGTGCAAGCAGCACCGGCGCCACAGCAGGGTCAGCGGTGCAGGCCGAGCACCGCCGCGGTCCGGGAGAGCGTCGCGTCGGCGAGCTCGGGGTCCTCCCCGAGGTGCTGCCCGAAGGTCGGCACCATCACGTGGACGGCGTCGGACCACCGGTCCCAGCGGTCCGGGAAGCAGCGCTGCAGCATGCCGAGCATGATCGGCACCGCGGTCGACGCCCCGGGGGACGCTCCGAGCAGCCCGGCGATCGAGCCGTCCGCGGAGGTGATGACCTCGGTACCGAACTGCAGGACGCCGCCCTTCTCCGGGTCGGGCTTGATGACCTGCACGCGCTGCCCGGCGGTGATCCGGTGCCAGTTCCCGGGCTCCGCGGCCGGCATGAAGTCACGCAGGGCGTCGAACTTCGTGCGCTTCGACGCGAGCAGCTGCCCGACGAGGTACTTCACGAGGTCGAGGTTGGAGAACGCCACGGCGAGCATCGGTCGCAGGTTGTGCGGACGGATCGACGCGAACAGGTCGAGCACCGACCCCTGCTTCAGGAACTTCGGGCTGAACCCGGCGTAGGGGCCGAACATCAGCGAGGCCTTGCCGTCGACGATGCGGGTGTCGAGGTGGGGAACGGACATCGGCGGGGCACCGACGCTCGCCTTGCCGTACACCTTCGCCGCGTGCTTCTGCACGACCTCGGGGTCGTCCGTGCGGAGGAACTCCCCCGACACCGGGAAGCCGCCGAACCCGCGGATCTCCGGGATGCCCGACTTCTGCAGCAGCTGCAGGGCACCGCCGCCGGCGCCGACGAAGACGAACTTCGCGGCGATGCGCTGCGACGACCGGCCGACGTCGTTGAGGACGTCGAGCACCCAGCCCTCGGACACCTTCGAGCGCGAGATCTTCGTGACCCGGTGCGACGGCTCGAGCTCGACACCGTCGATCTCGAGCTGGTCGAACAGCTGCCGCGTGAGCGAGCCGAAGTCGACGTCGGACCCGGCCGGCGAGTAGGTCGCCGCGATCGGCTGGTCCTTCTTGCGACCGGGGATGAGCGCCGGCGCCCACTTCCGGATCTGCTCGGCGTCCTCGCTGTACTCGAGGCCCGCGAAGAGCGGGTGGTCCTTCATCGCCTCGTACCGGGCTCGCATGTACGCGACGTTGTCGGCACCCCAGACGAAGGAGATGTGCGGCGTCGGGTTGATGAAGCTCGACGGGTCCGGCAGCACGCCGGTCTCGACGAGGTGCGCCCAGAACTGCCGGGAGATCTGGAACTGCTCGTTCACGGTGACGGCCTTCGCGATGTCGACGCGTCCGTCCGGCAGCTCCGGGGTGTAGTTCAGCTCACAGAGGGCCGAGTGGCCGGTCCCCGCGTTGTTCCACGGGTTCGACGACTCCTGGGCGACGCTGCCGAGGCGCTCGTAGACACGGATCTTCCAGTCCGGCTCGAGCCGGTGGATGATCGCGCCGAGCGTGGCGCTCATGATCCCCCCTCCGACGAGGACGACGTCGATCGGGTCCACCTGCTTCACTGCCACCCGTCGAGCCTACCGCCGATCCCTGCGCGGCAGGCCGTTCCCATGACACCCGGTGGTCGATCGCGATCCAACATGTCGCATACAGTGTTCGCGTTCTGACCCCCACCGAAAGCAGACCATGCGCCGCACGACCATGGCGGGGCTCGTCGCACTCCCACTCCTCGCGACCGCCCCGCTCCTCACCACCACCACCCCTGCCTCCGCCCTGGCGACCCCGGACAGCACCGCGTCCGACACGACCGCGATCAGCACGCTCCGGCTGGCCGAGGCGGACGGCTTCGTCGCCGTCGGCACGACCGACGGCGTCGAGCAGGTGCACGCCGACGCCGTCGTCGCCGACACCGTCCGCCACCCCGCCCCGGGGTCCACAGGCCCCCTCGTGGTCGGCGACCGCTGCTTCAGCCCCGCGAACGGCCCGGGTCTGCCGTACGCGCTCGTCGTCGACGCCGCAGATCCGTCGCGGTGCCTCACGGTCCGCACCGTCGCCGCTCCCGACGGCAGCCTCCGGTTCGTCGGCGCGGACGTCACCTCACCGGTGGACGGGCTGACCCTCGAGCAGGCACCGGGGTCCGTCGCGCTCCGCTTCGGCGACACCGGCTCCGACTTCCACGTCGTCACCCGCGGCCTGTTCACGGCGCCGGAACTCACGACCACGACGATCACGGTCGGCGACGGCCTCGCCGGCACCGCGCAGCCCGGGGCCCACGTCGTGGTCACCCGGGGCAGCGACGTCCTCTGCGAGACCGAGGCCTCCGGCGACGGCAGCCCCCGACCCGGCGCGTGGTCGTGCCCGACCACCGCCGCACTCGACGTCGGCGAGCACGACCTCGAGCTCTACGGCGTCTCGGCCGCGAACCAGCCGGCGGGCCTCCGAGCGGTCCACGTCGTCGTGGTCGCCGACACCGGCACCGATCCCGGGGCGGGACCCGACCCGGAGCCCGGTACCGATCCGGAGCCCGTCGTCGGTCCTCCGCCCGGCGACGCGTCGGGAGCCGGCACACCGACCCCGGTTACCCCGCCGACGGACGCGGGCAGCCCCACGCCGCCGGCGACCGCGACGGGAGCGCTCCCCGGCCGCCTCGCGTACACGGGCGCCGGGATCGGCGCGCCCGCTGCCGTCTCCGGCGCCCTCCTCGTCCTGGGTGCGCTCGCGACGGCCCTGCGTCGCCGTCAGCGGCGGTCCTGACTCGCGACGACGACGGACGGGAGGCCCGGTACCATCTGGTAC
>JASCOJ010000138.1 GCA_029959645.1 Microbacteriaceae bacterium PS02332
TGTTCCGGTGGTCATAGCGAGAGGGAAACGCCCGGTCACATTCCGAACCCGGAAGCTAAGCCTCTCAGCGCCGATGGTACTGCAAGGGGGACCTTGTGGGAGAGTAGGACGCCGCCGGACTTACTTTAGAAGATGTGGCCATCGGCCCTCCATCGAAAGCATCAGCTTTCGTGAGGGCCGGTGGCCATTTCTGTTTTACCCGGTGCCGGGTCGACGTCGTGCCGAGTTCGTGATGGACTTGCTGCATGGGGCCGATCCCGGGCACCGACACAACGACACAGCGGACGACCGCCGCACCGATGGGTGCTGGCACGCGACGAGGAGCAACGGTGGCGAACGACGACGAACAGCGACGAGACGGGCGCGACGGCGATCGCGAGGACCGCCCGCGGCGAGACGACGGAGCGCGCGGCGCCTCGTCCGGCCGTGATGCTGGTCGCGGCTCGTCCGACGGTGGGGGCGGTCGTTGGTCCTCAGGACCTCGTGAGTTCGAGCGCCGTGAAGGTGCCGGCCGCGACGGTGACCGCCGGAGTTCGTCCGACAGCCGGCCCGGTCGCGACTTCCGCGACAGCGGATCGCGATCCGACCGTCCGGCATGGCGTTCCGATCGTCCGGGAAGCGACCGTCCGCGACGTGATGGCGACCGTCCGTTCCGTGGTGGTGATGACCGTCCGCGTCGGGATGGGGACCGCCCGTCGTACTCCGGTGGCGACCGCCCTCGGCGTGATGGTGACCGGCCGTTCCGTGGCAGCGACGATCGTCCCCGCCGTGATGGTGACCGCCCGTCGTACTCCGGTGGTAACCGTCCTCGTCGTGATGGTGACCGGCCGTTCCGTGGCAGCGATGACCGTCCCCGGCGTGATGGTGACCGGCCGTCGTACTCCGGGGGTGACCGTCCTCGTCGTGATGGTGACCGGCCGTTCCGTGGCAGCGATGACCGCCCTCGTCGTGATGGTGACCGTCCGTTCCGTGGGAGCGATGAACGTCCCCGCCGTGATGGTGACCGTCCGTTCCGTGGGAGCGATGACCGCCCGCGTCGTGATGGTGACCGGCCGTCGTACTCCGGTGGCGACCGCCCGCGTCGTGATGGTGACCGTCCGTTCCGTGGGAGCGATGACCGCCCTCGCCGTGATGGTGACCGGCCGTCGTACTCCGGTGGCGGCCGTCCCCGCCGTGATGGTGACCGGCCGTTCCGTGGCGGCGATGACCGTCCCCGCCGTGATGGTGACCGGCCGTTCCGTGGCGGCGATGACCGTCCCCGCCGTGATGGTGACCGGCCGTTCCGTGGCAGCGATGACCGTCCCCGGCGTGACGGCGACCGGCCGTCGTACTCCGGCGGCGACCGCCCCCGTCGTGACGGCGACCGTCCCTTCCGCGACGGTGGCCGTCCCGGCAGCGATCGGCCCCGGACCGGCGGTGACGACCGCAAGCGCTTCGGCGACGGCAGCCGTTCCGCGGGTGCACGCTTCGGCGAGGCCGCCCGTGACGACTGGGAGGACCGCGACCCCTACGGCACCCGCTCGATCCGTCCGCGCCACGAGGACCCGGAGATCCCGGAAGAAGTGCAGGCGCGGGACCTCGACCCCGCTGCGCGTGCGGAGCTGAAGACCCTCAGCAAGGACAACGCCGAATGGGTCGCACGACACCTCGTCACCGCAGCGCTCCTCGTGGACGAGGACCCGGAGACGGCGAACCAGCACGCGCTGAGTGCTGCCCGCCGTGCCGGTCGTGTCGCAGTCGTGCGGGAGACCGCAGCCATCACGGCGTACCGGCTGGGTGACTTCGCGACTGCGCTCCGGGAGCTCCGGACCTACCGCCGAATCTCCGGCCGGAACGACCAGTTGCCGATGATGGTGGACTGCGAGCGTGGCCTCGGCCGTCCGGAACGTGCGCTCGAACTCGGACGCTCCGTCGAGCGGTCCGCGCTCGAGACGCCGGTCCAGGTCGAACTGGCGATCGCGATGTCCGGCGCCCGCCTCGACCTCGGGAACCCCACAGCAGCGCTCTCCGAGCTGGAGATTCCACAGCTCGACCCGTCGACCGCCTACACGTGGTCGCCGGCGCTCTACAGTGCTTACGCGGCGACGCTCGAGGAGCTCGGCCGCCAGGACGAGGCCACCGAGTGGTGGGCTCGTGTCGACCATGCGGCAGCGGCACTCGCCGAGGCCGCCGACGATGATGCTTGGGAGACAGTGGATGTGGTCGAGGAAGCGATCGAAGACGACGAGTTCGGCGACGAGCCCGCAGGGGACGCCGGAGACGACGGCGACGCCGAGCTCGACGACGCCGCCGACGAACTCGCCGACGACGAACCCGACGGACACGTCAGCACCCTCGGGGACGACGACGTCGACGACGAGCCCGGCGACGAGCTCGGCGAGGTCGACGAGGACAACCCCGGCTCGATCGACGGATCCGCAGCAGGCTGAGACGCCCATCGCACCGACGGACGGCGTCGACGTGGTCCTCACGGACCTCGACGGCGTCGTCTACCGCGGCCGGAACGCCATCCCGCACGCCGTGGAGGCCCTGACCGACGCCGCGAAGACGGCCCGCGTCGGGTACATCACGAACAACGCCTCGCGGCGCCCGGTGGACGTCGCCGAGCACCTCGAGCAGTTCGGCCTGTCCGTCGGCCCCGACGACGTGGTGACGTCGTCGCAGGCCGGGGTCCGCCTGCTCGCCACGCTCGTGCCGGCCGGGTCGACCGTCCTGGTGATCGGTGGGCTGGGGCTCACGAGCATCGTCGAGCAGGCCGGCTTCACCGTGACCGCCAGCGCTGACGACAGCCCGGCCGCGGTGATCCAGGGGTTCTCGCCCGACCTCGGCTGGACGCAGTTGGCGGAGGCGTCCTTCGCCCTCGCCGACGCCTCGGTGCCGTGGGTCGCGACGAACATGGACTGGTCGATCCCGGTCGAGCGGGGCATCGCGCCCGGCAACGGCACGCTCGTCGCGGCGGTGCACCAAGCCGTGGGTCGGATGCCGGTCGTGGCGGGCAAGCCCGAGCGGCCGATCTTCGACGCCGCGGTCGCCCGGTTCGGTGGTGAGCGACCGCTCTTCATCGGGGACCGGCTCGACACCGACATCAAGGGCGCGAACGACGCCGGCATCCCGAGCGTGCTGGTGCTGACCGGCATCGACCAGGCGAAGCAGGTCCTCGCGGCGGACGAGCGGTCGCGGCCCACCTACGTGCTCGGTGACCTGCGTGGCCTCGCCGAGCCGTACCCGGTGACGTACCGCTCGCAGGACGCCGACGGCACGCGGTTCGTCACCGTGGGCGAGGCCACGGTGCGCATGCAGCGACACGTGGTCCGTGTGGAGTGCGCCGGGTCCGACCCGCTCGACCTCCTGCGTGCCGGTGCCGCTGCGATCTGGGACTCCGGCCTCGCCATCTACGGTCTCGACGTCGATCCACAGCTGTACGGCGAGTAGCGTGACGGACGTGCACCAGGGACCCGACGACCGTCTCGACGTCGCCACTCCCGAACCCGCACCAGCACCGCGGCCGGCGCCCACCCCCGGTCCGCGTCCCACCCCCGGTCCCCGTCCCGGCTCAGCGCCGCCGGCGCATCCGACGGCAGATGCGACTCCGACGTCGGTCGACGACGTCCGACAGGGCGTCGTCGACGAACCGCACGCCGAGCAGGTCCCGGGCGGCGGTGCGTCCGACATCGCCGAGCGGACGGCGGCGGTCGAACGGCTCCCGCTCGTCGAACGGGCCGACGGGTTCGCGGCCCTGCACGACGACCTCCGGACCCGGCTCGAGAGCGGCGGGGTCGCCCGTGGTTGACCCCCAGACCACCACCCCCGACTCGACCACCACCCCCGACCGAACGACGACTCCGGCACCAGCACCAGCACCAGCACCGGCGCCAGCCCAGACCCAGACCACGACGCGCCTCGACGCCGCGGTCGCGGCTCGGGGGCTCGCTCGCTCGCGGACCGCTGCCGCCAAGCTCGTGCAGGACGGACGGGTCCGGGTCGACGGCCTCCAGGTCGTCAAGCCGTCGACGCCGGTGTCCGCCACGGCCTCGGTCGTCGTCGACACCGCCGACGAGTGGGTGTCCCGGGCGGCGCTGAAGCTCATCGGAGCCCTCGACGCCTTCGACATCGACCCGGCCGGGCGCATCGTCCTCGACGTCGGCGCCTCCACCGGCGGCTTCACGCAGGTGCTCCTGGCCCGCGGCGCCACCCGGGTCATCGCCCTCGACGTCGGACACGGGCAGCTCGCCCCGACGATCGCCCTCGACGACCGCGTCGCCGTGGTCGAGGGGGTGAACGCCCGGAACCTCACCGCCGACGACTACCGCGCGCTCGACCCGGCAGCGGGGGAGACCTCCCTCGTGGTGGGCGACCTGTCGTTCATCAGCCTCCGGCTCGTGCTGCCGGCGCTGGTCGACGCGGTCCCCGCCGACGACTTCGTGCTGCTCGTGAAGCCGCAGTTCGAGGTCGGACGGACCGGCGTCCGCGAGGGCATCGTCCGCGACGCCGGCCTCCGGCAGGACGCCCTCATGAACGTGCTGTGGGCAGCGTGGGACCTCGGTCTCGGGACGGTGGGCCTCGAGCCCTCACCGATCGTCGGGACGCACGGCAACCACGAGTACCTCGCGCGTCTCCAGCGGGGTGCCGGGTCCAACCCGACAGAATGGATCACCCGGGCGACGGAACTGGCGGAAGGAGCCCCATGAGCAGCGACCGACACATCTTGCTCGTCTCGCACACGGGGCGTCGCGACTCCCTGGACGCCGCCGTCGAGGTGTGCGACATCCTGCACGCCGCCGGGCTGACGCCGGTCATGCCGTTCGACGAGTACGCCGACGTCCGACGGGCAGAGGCCTCAGTCGGCCAGGTCGACATCCTCGGCGTCGACGTCGCCGCGGACGACCTCGAGATCGTCATCGTCCTCGGCGGCGACGGCACGATCCTCCGCGCCGCCGAACTCGTGCGCGGCACCTCGGCGCCGATCGTCGGCGTGAACCTCGGCCACGTCGGGTTCCTCGCCGAGAGCGAGCGCGACGGCCTCGCCGAGACCGTCGAGCGCGCGCTGACCGGCGACTACAAGGTCGAGGAGCGCGTCGCCCTGCAGGTCGACGTCGTCGTCGGCAACGAGGTCGTCTACTCGAGCTGGGCACTCAACGAGGCCACCGTCGAGAAGGCCTCGCGCGAGCGGATGCTCGAGGTCGTCACCGAGGTCGACGGCCGCCCGCTGTCGTCCTTCGGGTGCGACGGCGTCGTCTTCTCGACACCGACCGGTTCGACCGCGTACTCGTTCTCCGGGGGCGGCCCCGTCGTCTGGCCGGACGTCGACGCCATCCTCATGGTCCCGCTCAGCGCCCACGCCCTCTTCTCCCGCCCCATCGTCGTCGGCCCGGACCGTGTCCTGGCCGTCGAGGTGCTCCGGCGCACGAGCGGCGTGGGCGTCCTCTGGTGCGACGGCCGCCGCACGCACGACCTGCCCCCGGGAGCCCGGGTCGAGGTCCGTCGTTCGCCGGACCCCGTGCGGGTCGCCCGCCTCAAGGACGCCCCGTTCGCCGACCGGCTCGTCGCGAAGTTCCAGCTCCCCGTCGCCGGGTGGCGCGGCCCACAGAGCGACGACGAAGGACCCGTGTGAGCCCGCTCCGCGCCGCACCCGACACCGCACCGATCGAGGGCACCCCGTGATCGAGGAGATCCGCATCGCCGACCTCGGCGTCATCGGCGACGCCACACTCGAGCTCGGCCCGGGCTTCACCGTCGTGACCGGTGAGACCGGAGCCGGCAAGACCATGATCGTCACCGCGCTCGGGCTCCTCCTCGGTGCCCGTGCCGATGCCGGTTCGGTCCGCCGTGGCGCCGCCAGCGCGGTCGTCGAGGGGCGCTGGGACGTCCCCGACCACGCCGCGGTGGCGGAACGCGTCGAGGACGCCGGCGGCCACGTCGAGGACGGTGAACTCATCCTGACGCGCACGGTCTCGGCCGAGGGCCGCAGCCGAGCGACGGTGGGTGGCCGGTCGGCACCGGTCGCGGTGCTCGGCGAACTCGCCGACCAGCTCGTCACGGTGCACGGGCAGTCCGACCAGATCCGGCTGACCTCGGCCACCGCGCAACGTGGTGCGCTCGACGACTTCGGCGGCACGGCGGTCGCGAAGGCCATGCAGCGCTACGTCGCCGCCTACGACGCGTGGCAGCAGCACGCAGCGGACCTGGAGACGCTCACCCGGGACCGCGACGAGCGGCTCGCCGAGGCGACGCGCCTCCGTGCGGCCTCGGACGAGATCGAGGCCGCCGCGCCGCAGCCCGGCGAGGACGCCGAGCTCGCCGAGCGCGCCGAGCGGCTCGGGAACCTCGAGGAGCTCCGGCTCGCCGCCGGCCTGGCCCACGAGGCGGTCTCCTCGGAGTCCCTCGAGGGCGCCGCGGACGTCATCGGTCTCGTGGAGGCCGCTCGTCGCGCCGTGGAGCGGGTCGTGACGGCGGACACGGCACTGCAGCCGGTCCTCGACCAGCTCACCGAGCTCGGGATCCAGGCGAGCGAGGCCTCGGCCAGCCTGTCGAGCTACCTCGGCTCGCTGGAGCCCGAGGCTGGGCACGACCTCGAGCTCATCAACGAGCGCCGCGCCGTGCTCTCCGCACTCGTCCGCAAGTACGGCGAGACCGTCGACGACGTCATCGCATTCGGCGAGCGGGCCTCCGACCGGCTGCTCGAACTCGACGGCGACGACGACCGCATCGTGGCGCTCCAGGACGCCGTCGCCCAGGACGAACAGGCACTCGCGGCAGCTGCGGCGACGCTGACGACCGCGCGGACGAAGGCGGCGGCGGACCTCGCGAAGCGCGTCACGGCGGAGCTGAAGACCCTCGCGATGGGCGGGGCGACCCTCGTGGTCGAGGTCGCCGACGCCGGCGAGTACCGTCGGCACGGTCGCGACCAGGTCGCCATCCTCCTCCAGCCGCACTCCGGCACGGACCCGCGACCCATCAGCAAGGGCGCGTCGGGCGGTGAGCTCTCCCGCGTCATGCTCGCGATCGAGGTCGTGATGGCCGGCAGCACCACGGTGCCCACCTTCGTCTTCGACGAGGTCGACGCCGGCGTCGGCGGAGCCGCGGCGATCGAGATCGGGCGACGGTTGGCGCAGCTCGCCGAGCGCACGCAGGTCATCGTGGTCACGCACCTCGCGCAGGTCGCCGCGTTCGCGACGAACCACCTCAACGTCGTGAAGGACGCCAGCGGGGCCGTGACCTCGTCGAGCGTGCGGCGCCTCGAGGGGGACGACCGCCTCCAGGAGATGGCGCGGTTGCTCTCCGGACTCGGCGACAGTGCGAGCGGCATCGAACACGCCCGCGAGCTCCTCGACGTCGCCGCGCGCTCGGTCTGACGCACGCCGACGTGGCGGGGGGTGGCGCCGCCCCGCCCGTATGACGGACGATGGTATACCCGGGGGGGCACGCACACCAGCCGGACCCAGGCAAGCCCCTCGACCCCGAAGGTGACGAAGCAGATCTTCGTGACCGGCGGGGTCGTCTCGTCCCTCGGCAAGGGCCTGACGGCGGCCAGCCTCGGCAACCTCCTCACGGCACGCGGCCTCAAGGTCGTCATGCAGAAGCTCGACCCGTACCTCAACGTGGACCCGGGCACGATGAACCCGTTCCAGCACGGCGAGGTCTTCGTGACCGACGACGGCGCCGAGACGGACCTCGACATCGGGCACTACGAGCGGTTCCTCGACATCGACCTCGCGCAGTCGGCGAACGTCACGACCGGGCAGGTCTACTCGACGGTCATCGCCAAGGAGCGTCGCGGTGAGTACCTCGGCGACACCGTGCAGGTCATCCCGCACATCACCGACGAGATCAAGCGGCGGATGCGCGAGCAAGCGGAGAACGACCCGCAGCCCGACGTCATCATCACCGAGGTCGGCGGTACGGTCGGCGACATCGAGTCCCAGCCGTTCATCGAGTCGGCCCGTCAGGTGCGACACGAGCTCGGCCGCAACAACGTGTTCTTCGTGCACGTCTCCCTCGTGCCGTTCATGAACGCCTCGGGCGAGCAGAAGACGAAGCCGACGCAACACTCGGTCGCGCAGCTCCGCTCGATCGGCATCCAGCCGGACGCGCTCGTGCTCCGCTCGGACCGCCCGGTGTCGGACTCGAACAAGCGCAAGATCGCCCTGATGTGCGACGTGGACGAGAACGCCGTGGTGAACGCGGTCGACGTCCCCTCGATCTACGACATCCCCACGATGCTGCACGACCAGGGCCTCGACCAGGTCATCATCGACGCCCTGCACCTCGAGGCGGACGACGTCGACTGGTCGCGCTGGAACGGCGTGCTGACCGCCGTGCACGAGCCGAAGAAGCACGTCACGATCGCCCTCGTCGGCAAGTACATCGACCTGCCGGACGCCTACCTGTCCGTCACCGAGGCCCTCCGCGCCGGTGGGTTCGCCCACACCGCGAAGGTCACGCTGAAGTGGGTCGCCTCCGACGAGTGCCTGACGCCCGAGGGTGCCGCGAAGAACCTCGGGGACGTCGACGGCATCTGCATCCCCGGCGGCTTCGGCATCCGCGGCATCGAGGGCAAGCTCGGCGCGCTGAAGTTCGCCCGCGAGCAGAACATCCCCACGCTGGGGCTGTGCCTCGGCCTGCAGTGCATGGTCATCGAGTACGCCCGGAACGAGGCCGGCCTGCTGGACGCGTCGAGCACCGAGTTCGACCCGGAGACCTCGACGCCGGTCATCGCGACGATGGCCGAGCAGGTCGACATCATCGCCGGTGGCGACATGGGCGGCACGATGCGTCTCGGCATGTACCCGGCGCACTTCACCGAGGGCAGCCTCGCGGCCGAGCTGTACGGCTCGACCGAGGCCTCGGAGCGCCACCGTCACCGCTACGAGGTGAACAACCACTACCGCGAGCAGATCGCGGACGCGGGGATGCGCTTCTCCGGCACCTCGCCGGACGGCACGCTCGTCGAGTACGTCGAGCTGGACCGTGCGGAGCACCCGTTCTACATCGGCACGCAGGCGCACCCGGAGCTCCGCTCACGCCCGAACCGCGCGCACCCGCTGTTCGCCGGGCTCGTCGCGGCCGCGATCGAGCGGCACGAGGCCTCCAGCCTCTTCGACCCGCAGAACGAGGAGCAGGTCGCCTCGGCCTGACCACCACGAGACGGACTGGAGGCTGTCCACCGGACGGGTGGGCAGCCTCCAGTCCGGCACGGCCGTGGCGCCCCGGGGGCGGCGCGCCCGGCCCCGCGGGGGGGGGCCGGGGCGGGGGGGTTTGGGG
>JASCOJ010000139.1 GCA_029959645.1 Microbacteriaceae bacterium PS02332
GTCGTGCGCCACACTCGTCGGAACGGGTGGGGCGCAGGGGATGACGCCGCCGGGGAGACCCGGCGGCGGAAGTCGGTCAGTCTTCGGTCGTGCGCTTCTTCGTCGTGTCGACGTCGTCGACCCGCTCGCCGTAGATCGGCTCGCCGTTGAGGACGGTGCCGGTGGTCGGCTCGGCCTCCGGCGTCGCGGTGGTCTCGACCTCGGTCGCGGTGTCCTCCACGACGCGCGAGAGCGTCTGGCGGTGCACCGTCACGACCGTGCCCGGTGCGATCTCGACGTCGGCGGTGACCTTCTCGTCGTCGACGGAGACCAGCGTGCCGTAGAGGCCGAAGGACAGCATGACGCGGGCGCCCGGCACCATCTTGGTGGCGTTCTCCTCCTGCTGCTTCTTCCGCTTCCGGCTGTTGTAGAACATGAAGGCCGCGAACGCCACGACGATGACGATGAGGATGGTTTCTTGACCCATGGTTGCGTTGCCTTCTCTGGTATTTCGGTTTCGGGCCGTAGCAGTCTAGGGCACACGCCTGGACCGGGAGCGTCACCCGGTCGTCGCGGTCCGTTCAGTCGTCGTCGAACAGGCCGAGCGGGCCGCCGACGGTCCCCTGCCCCGGTGTGAGGCCGAAGTGGCGCCATGCCTGCGGGGTCGCGATCCGCCCGCGCGGGGTGCGGGTGACCAGGCCGATGCGCACGAGGAACGGCTCGACGACCGACTCGATCGTCTCGGACTCCTCGCCCACCGACACCGCGAGCGTGTTCAGGCCGACCGGTCCCCCGTCGAAGCGGGTGAGCATGGTCTCGAGGACGGCGCGGTCGAGGCGGTCGAGGCCGTACTCGTCGACGTCGTACAGGTCGAGCGCACCCTGCACGGCTGCCATGCCGTCGGTCGTGCCGTGGACGAGGGCGTAGTCGCGGACGCGCCGGAGCAGGCGGTTCGCGATGCGTGGTGTGCCCCGGGAGCGCCCGGCGATCTCACGGAGGGCGAAGCGGTCGAAGTCGAGTTCGAGGAGGTGGGCGGCGCGGATGAGCACCTGCTCGAGTTCGTCGCGCTCGTAGAACTCCAGGTGCGCGGTGAAGCCGAAGCGGTCACGCAGCGGGTTCGGCAGCAGCCCGGCGCGGGTGGTGGCACCGACGAGTGTGAACGGCGCCAGGTCGAGCGGGATGCTCGTCGCGCCGGCGCCCTTGCCGACCATGACGTCGATCCGGAAGTCCTCCATCGCGAGGTAGAGCATCTCCTCGGCCGACCGGGCCATCCGGTGGATCTCGTCGATGAACAGCACCTCGCCCGGCATGAGGGACGACAGCACGGCGGCGAGGTCGCCCGCGTGCTGGATCGCCGGGCCGCTCGACATGCGCAGGGGTCGGCCGGACTCGTACGCGACGATCATCGCCAACGTCGTCTTCCCGAGTCCGGGAGGCCCGGCCATCAGGATGTGGTCCGGCGTGCGGTCCTGCATCGCCGCGGCCTTGAGGAGCAGGTCGAGCTGTCCGCGCACCTTCCGCTGGCCGACGAACTCGGCGAGCGACTTCGGGCGGAGTGCGCCCTCGAACGCGAGCTCCTCCGGCGACTGGGCGTCCGCGGCGGTGATCCCGCCGCTCATCGACCCGCACCGGCGGGACGGAGGCTCCCGAGGGCGGCGCGGAGCAGGGCCTGCGTGCCCATCTGGGCCACCCCCGGCTCGGTCGCGACGGCGTCGTCCACGGCGCTCCGGGCGGCGTCCTCACGCCAGCCGAGCCCGATGAGCGCGATGACGACGTCCTCGGACGCGGGGTGGGCGGCGCCCGCGGCGACGCCGAGCGGCACGGCGGCGGTCTCGAACGCGACGAGTTTGCCGGCCAGCGCGACGGCGATGAGCTTGGCGGTCTTCGGCCCGATGCCGGAGACCTTCCGGAACGCGGCGTCGTCGTCGTTCGCCACCGCGTTCGCGATCTGCGCCGGGGTCATGTGTGCCAGGACACCGAGTGCGGACTTCGGGCCGACGCCGGAGACGCTCCGCAGCAGGTCGAACACGCGCAGCGCGTCGGTGGAGTCGAACCCGAAGAGCTCGAAGGCGTCGTCGCGCACGATGAGCGCCGTGCGGAGGAAGACCTCGCTCCCGTGCCGCATCGTCAGCGCGTGGGCGGGCGTCACGGTGACGGCGTAGCCCACACCGCCGACCTCGACCACGGCCGTCGACCCGGCGACGTCGATGCAGGTGCCCCGGAGACTCGCGATCATGACCCGAGCCTAGGGCGGCCCGCCGACGGTGCCGACGCGGCACGCTGTCGGGCGGCTGCACCACCGGGTGCGCGGGCGAGCGGGGAGGCCGCCGTCCGGCCGGCGACGCCGGCCTGCGCATCGCGCCACGCCCGCTGGGCCGGCGTGAGGGTCCCGGTGCCGGTGCTGACCGCGTCGGGTGAGCCGAGCCTCCAGGCGTGGCAGACGGCCAGGGCGAGCGCGTCCGCGGCGTCGGCGGGCTTCGGCGCCTCCGCCAGGCCGAGGACGCGCGCCACCATCGCCTGCACCTGGCGCTTGTCGGCGTTGCCGTAGCCGGTGATCGCCGCCTTCACCTCGGACGGCGTGTGCAGTCCGACCGGCAGACCGCGCGCGGCGGCCGCGTGCAGGGCCAGTCCGGAGGCCTGGGCGGTGCCCATCACCGTCCGGACGTTCGCCTGGGCGAACACCCGCTCGACCGCGACGGCGTCGGGCCGGTGCTCGTCGATCTGCTCGGCGATGCCCTCGGCGATGGCGAGGAGCCGGAGCTCGAGCGCCATGTCCGCGGGGGTGCGGACGACCGTCACGTGCACGAGGCGGGCGCGACGGTCCGGCGTGACCTCGACCACGCCGACACCGCACCGGGTGAGCCCGGGGTCGACCCCGAGCACACGGAGCACCGGCTAGTCCTCGTCCTCGTCGAGCTGGGCCTGCACGTCGGCCGGCACGTCGTAGTTGGCGTAGACGTTCTGCACGTCGTCGCTGTCCTCGAGCGCGTCGATGAGCTTGAACACCTTGCGCGCGGTGTCGGCGTCGACCTCGACCTTGAGGTTCGGCACGAACTCGGCGTCGGCGGCGTCGTAGTCGATCCCGGCGGCCTGGAGCGCCGTCCGAGCCTCGACGAGGTCGCTCGCCTCGGTGATGACCTCGAAGCCACCGCCCTGGTCGATGACGTCCTCGACACCCGCGTCGAGGACGGCCGTCATGACGTCGTCCTCGGAGAGGCCGTCGGTCTTGGAGACCGAGATGACGCCCTTGCGGTTGAAGTTGTACGCGACGCTGCCCGGGTCGGCCATCGTTCCGCCGTTGCGGCTCATCGCCGTCCGGACCTCGGCCGCCGCGCGGTTCTTGTTGTCGGTGAGGCACTCGACGAGGAGCGCGACGCCGTTCGGGCCGTAGCCCTCGTACATGATCGTCGTGTACTCGATCGACTCACCGGTCAGGCCGGCGCCGCGCTTGATGGCGCGGTCGATGTTGTCGTTCGGCACCGAGGTCTTCTTGGCCTTCTGGACCGCGTCGACGAGCGTCGGGTTGCCCGACATGTCGGCGCCGCCCATCTTCGCCGCGACCTCGATGTTCTTGATGAGCTTGGCGAACGACTTGGCACGGCGACCGTCGATGACGGCCTTCTTGTGCTTCGTGGTCGCCCACTTGGAATGCCCGGACACGGTTCTCCTTGCGTCGTGCGGAAGATCTCCGACAGTTTACCGTCCGGGAGGCCCGGTGCGGCCCCGCCCCGCTGGCGCGGCCCGCCGAGCCGTCGGCGGCGCGGCGGCGCGGCGACGGAACCGCGTTCCGGACACTGCACCACGGGATCGCGCGGTGCTGTGTCCGGAACGCGGTGTCGCGGCGACGTGGTCAGGCGGAGCGGACGAGGTCGAGGAAGCGGCGGTGGAAGCGGTTCTCGCCGGCGACCTCGGGGTGGAAGGCACTCGCGATGACGTTGCCCTGCTGCACCGCGACGACCTGGCCGTCGGGCAGTGCACCGAGGACGTCGACCCCGGCGCCGTGCTGCTCCACCACGGGTGCCCGGATGAACACCGCGTGCACCGGGGCCGCGCCGAGGTCGGGCATCGGGATGTCGATCTCGAACGAGTCGTTCTGCGCGCCGAACGCGTTGCGGCGCACGGTGGTGTCGAGCACGTCGAACGTCTGCTGGCCGGCGATCCCGTCGGTGATCCGGGAGCTCAGCATGATCATCCCGGCGCAGGTGCCGTAGGTCGGCAGACCGGCCCGGATCGCCTCGGCCAGGGGCTCGGCGACGCCGAAGGTCCTGGACAGCTTGTCCATCACGCTCGACTCGCCGCCGGGGACGACGACGCCGTGGAGCGACGCGATCTCCTCAGCACGCCGGAGCGGCACGGCGTCGGCGCCGAGCTCCGTCAGCGCGGCGATGTGCTCGCGGAAGTCGCCCTGCAGCGCGAGCACCCCGATGCGGGGTGCCGCGCCGCCGAGGGGACTACCAGCCACGCTCGGCGAGGCGGTGCGGCGCCGGGACGTCGGCCACGTTGATGCCGACCATCGCCTCGCCGAGACCGCGGGACACCTCGGCGATGACCTTCGGGTCGTCGGAGAAGGTGACGGCCTTGACGATGGCCGCGGCACGGGCCGCCGGGTCGCCGGACTTGAAGATGCCGGAGCCGACGAAGACGCCGTCCGCACCGAGCTGCATCATCATCGCGGCGTCCGCCGGGGTGGCCACGCCGCCCGCGGTGAAGAGCACGACGGGGAGCTTGCCGGTCTGTGCGACCTCCTTGACGACGTCGTACGGGGCCTGGAGCTCCTTGGCGGCGACGTAGAGCTCGTCCTCCTTGAGGTGGCGCAGCGCCGCGATCTCCTTCGAGATCGTGCGGATGTGCTTCGTCGCCTCGGAGACGTCACCGGTGCCGGCCTCGCCCTTCGAGCGGATCATGGCCGCGCCCTCGGTGATGCGACGGAGGGCCTCGCCGAGGTTGGTCGCACCGCAGACGAAGGGCGTGGTGAAGCCCCACTTGTCGATGTGGTTCACGTAGTCGGCCGGCGAGAGCACCTCGGACTCGTCGATGTAGTCGACGCCGAGCTCCTGGAGCACCTGTGCCTCGACGAAGTGACCGATGCGGGCCTTCGCCATGACCGGGATCGACACGGCGGCGATGATCTCCTCGATCATCGACGGGTCGGACATGCGGGCGACACCGCCCTGCGCGCGGATGTCGGCCGGGACGCGCTCGAGGGCCATGACCGCGGTCGCGCCGGCCTCCTCGGCGATGCGGGCCTGCTCGGCGTCGATCACGTCCATGATCACGCCGCCCTTGAGCATCTCCGCCAGGCCGCGCTTGACCCGGGACGAGCCGGTGATCGAGGAGCCGGGGGTACTGGTGTCGGGGGTGCTGGTGCTGTCGCTCATGATGCGTCCAGTCTACGGCCGGAACGCCGCGTTCGACGGCGTCCCGGCCGACCGCGCGGTCAGGTGGGCCAGCCCTCGGCGACGAGCCGTCGGGTCTCGCCGAGCAACTGCGACATCGACTTCGTCCGCGCGATGACCGGGAAGAAGTTCGCGTCCGACGCCCACCGCGGCACGATGTGCTGGTGCAGGTGCGCGGCCACCCCGGCCCCGGCGACCTCGCCCTGGTTCATCCCGATGTTGAAGCCGTCGCAGTGGGACACCTCGCGCAGGACCCGCATCGCGGTCTGCGTGAGCTCGCCGATCTCCCGGGTCTCCTCCGGCGTCGCCTCGTCGTAGAGCGGGACGTGCCGGTACGGGCAGACGAGCAGGTGCCCGTTGTTGTACGGGAACAGGTTGAGCAGGACGTACGCGTGTTCGCCCCGGGCGACGATGAGGCCGTCCTCGTCGGACTTCCGCGGCGCCGCACAGAACGGGCAGTCGTCCTTGTGTCCGCGGCCCTCACCCTCGCGGCCGGCGTCGATGTAGGCCATCCGGTGCGGGTTCCACAGACGCTGGAAGGCATCGGGCACCGCAGCACCGGTCGCGGCGTCGCGGATGACGAGCGGGTCGTCGGCGGAACCGGTGCCGGCGGCCCCGGAACCGGTTCCGTCGTCGACGTGACCGGTCCCGGGGACCTGCTCCGGGCCTCCCCCGCGTTGCTCGGTCATCAGACCTGGGCGCGGTCGCGGATCGCGGTCAGGATGCGCTCGACGGCCTCGTCCACCGGCACGGCGTTGTCCTGGCGACCGTCACGGAAGCGGAAGGAGACCGCGCCGGCGTCCCGGTCGTCGCCACCGGCGATGAGCTGGAACGGCACCTTCGCCTTGGTGTGCGTGCGGATCTTCTTCTGCATGCGGTCATCGGAGTGGTCGACCTCGGCACGGACGCCGTGCGCGCGGAGCTTCGCGACGACCTCGTCGAGGTAGTCGCCGTACTCCTCGGCCACGGGGATCGCGACGACCTGCACCGGGGACAGCCACACCGGGAAGGCGCCGGCGTAGTGCTCGGTGAGGACGCCGAAGAACCGCTCGATCGAACCGAACAGGGCACGGTGGATCATCACCGGGCGCTGCCGGGTGCCGTCGGCCGCGGCGTACTCGAGGCCGAAGCGCTCGGGCAGGTTGAAGTCGAGCTGCACGGTCGACATCTGCCAGGTGCGCCCGATGGCGTCGCGGGCCTGCACGGAGATCTTCGGGCCGTAGAAGGCGGCACCGGCGGGGTCGGGCACGAGCTCGAGCCCGGACTCCTCGGCGACCTCACGGAGCGTGTTCGTCGCCTCCTCCCAGACGTCGTCGTCGCCGACGTACTTCTCCGGGTCCTTCGTGGAGAGCTCGAGGTAGAAGTCGTCGAGGCCGTAGTCGCGGAGGAGCGAGAGGACGAACTGGAGCGTCGTGGTGAGCTCCTCCTTCATCCGCTCCTTCGTGGTGAAGATGTGGGCGTCGTCCTGGGTCATGCCCCGGACCCGGGTGAGCCCGTGGATGACGCCGGACTTCTCGTTGCGGTACACCGTGCCGAACTCGAACATCCGCAGCGGCAGGTCGCGGTAGGACCGGGCCTGCGAGCGGTACGCGAGGATGTGCATCGGGCAGTTCATCGGCTTGAGGTAGTAGTCCGCACCCTGACGGGTGACGTTCCCCTCCTCGTCGCGGGCCTCGTCCATGTGCATGGCCGGGAACATGCCGTCCTTGTACCAACCGAGGTGCCCGGACTGCTCGAACAGGTCGCCCTTGGTGATGTGCGGCGTGTAGACGAAGGAGTAGCCCTCCTGCTCGTGCCGACGGCGCGAGTAGTCCTCCATCTCGCGGCGGATGATGCCGCCCTTCGGGT
The DNA here is from genome assembly GCA_029959645.1 of Microbacteriaceae bacterium PS02332. Taxonomy (GTDB): domain Bacteria; phylum Actinomycetota; class Actinomycetes; order Actinomycetales; family Microbacteriaceae; genus Curtobacterium. Next base: position 7,224 of record JASCOJ010000139.1, read on the forward strand.
GGAAGATCGCCAGGCCCGAGCCGATCTCGTCCGGGAACGAGAACAGGTCGAGTTCGGCGCCGAGCTTGCGGTGGTCGCGCTTGGCGGCCTCCTCGAGCCGGACGAGGTACGCCTTGAGCTGGTCCTTGTCGGGCCAGGCGGTGCCGTAGATGCGCTGCAGCTGCGGGTTCTTCTCCGAGCCGCGCCAGTAGGCGGCCGCAACGCGCATGAGCTTCGCGGCGTTGCCGATCCACCGGGTGTGCGGGACGTGCGGACCGCGACAGAGGTCCTGCCAGACGACCTCGCCCGACTTCGGGTCGACGTTCTCGTAGACCGTCAGCTCGCCCGCGCCGACCTCGACGCTCTCGCCCGAGTCACCCTCGGCCGCGGCGCCCTTCAGCCCGATGAGCTCCTGCTTGAACGGCTCCCCCGCCATGAGCTCGCGGGCCTCGTCGTCGGTGACGACCTTGCGCCGGAAGCGCTGGGCCTGCTTGACGATGCGGTCCATGCCCTTCTCGATCGCCTTGAGGTCCTCCGGGGTGAAGGGGTCGGCGACGTCGAAGTCGTAGTAGAAGCCGTCGGTGACGGGCGGGCCGATGCCGAGCTTCGCGTCCGGGTTGATCTGCTGCACGGCCTGCGCGAGCACGTGCGCGGCGCTGTGCCGGAGGATGTCGAGGCCGTCCTGCTCGTCGAGCGTCACCGGCTCGGCGGTCTCGCCGGCCTGCACGTCGGCGGCGAGGTCCTTGAGCACGCCGTCGACACGGATCGCCACGACGCCGCGGACGCCGTCGAAGAGCTCGGTGCCCGTCGTGGTCGTCGTCGCGGTGCGGGGCTCGGGTGCCTGGGGCACGTCGGCGGGCTCGGCGGGTTCTGCGGCGACTGACTCGGTCACGATGGTGGGGCTCCCTCGGTCTGGTGGTACGTCGATGGTAGTGGCGAGCGGGCCGCCGGTCAGGCGGGGACGCGGCCGAGCGTGGTGACGGGCAGACGCGGTTCGAGTCGCTCGCGGCCGGCGAGTCCGTCGAGCTCGAGCAGCGCCGCGAAGCCGACGGCCTCGTAGCCGGCGCGCTCGAGCAGGGTCACGGTCGCGGCGCCGGTCCCGCCGGTGGCCAGGACGTCGTCGACGACGAGCACCCGGGTGCCGGCCGGCAGCTGCCCCGGCCGGAGTTCGAGCTCCGCCTCGCCGTACTCGAGGGCGTACTGCTCGCTGAGGACCTCACCGGGCAGCTTGCCGGCCTTGCGGACGGTGAGCACGCCCACCTGGTGCTGGGCCGCGATGCCCCCGGCCAGCGCGAACCCACGGGCCTCGATGCCGGCGACCGCCGCGAACCCGCCGCCGACGGCGAACGGGGCGGCGAGGGCCTCGCACACCCGACCGAACGCGATCGGGTCGGCGAACACCGGCGTCACGTCACGGAACAGGATCCCGGGCTTCGGGAAGTCGGGGACGATCGCGGTGAGGCGCTCGACGAGGGCAGCGGCGGTTTCGGTCATGCCGTCAACCGTACGGGGCCCACGACCCGGCCCCGCCCCGCGGGTACCGGTGCGCGACACCGGGCGGAGGGGGGGGGGGGGGGGGGGGGGGGGCCCCCCCCCCCCCCCCCGCGGGGGGGGGCGCCCGCGCGGGGGGGGGGGGCCCCCCCCCCGGGGGGG